>CAZKKD010000441.1:0-3569 GCA_964553265.1 uncultured Planctomycetales bacterium
GGCCTCCTCGTCGCCGCCGGCGGCGATCATCGCCTCGCAGACGCCCATGGTGGCCTCCTCGACCGCCTCGGCCTCGCCGGCGAGCTCGACGTAGACGGCGGTGTGTCAGGCGGCGGGAATCTCCGGCACGTCGCCGCCGGACTCCTCCTCCCGCAGGGCGCGCAGAAGGTCGAGCGCCCGGTGGTCGAAAAACTCCACCGCCAGCGGCCGCTCCGGCAGCGGGGCCTCGCCCTGCCCGCGCAGGCTGCGCACAAAGCGGAGCGCCGCGTCCTCGTCGGGGAGAAACGCCACCAGCCCCAGGATCTCCGGCGGGGCCGGCGTCAGGCGCACCTCAAGCTCGGTCAGGATCCCCAGCGTCCCTTCGCTGCCGATGAAGAGGTCGACCAGGTCCATGCCGTCGGCGGCGAAGTAGCCGGCCGCGTTCTTCACCCGCGGGGTGTCGTAGGCCGGCAGGCGTCCTTCCACCGCGCTCCCGTCCTCCAGCGGCAGGCGGAAGGTGCGGTCCGCGGCGGCGGTCACCTCGCCCCGGCGCAGCGCAAAGCGCCGGCCGTCGACCAGGAGGCCGCGCACGCCCTCGACGTAGGCCCGCATCGGACCGTAGTGGAACGACCGTGCGCCGGAGGCGTTGCACGCCGCCATCCCGCCCAGGGTGGCGCTCGTTTCGGTCGGGTCGGGGCTGAAGACCTGCGCCGGGCCGTCGCGGAACTCGTCCAGGAGCGCACGGCTCTCCGCGTCCCAGGTCTCCGCGTGGGCAAACGCGCCGCTCGCCACCGCTTCGCGGAGCGCCGAGAGGACCACGCCCGGCTGGCACCGCACGTACCAGACCCCGCCCTCGCGGCGCAGGCCGACGATGCGGTCCATCCGCGCCAGGTTGACCAGCACCCCGCCCTGCGGGACGCCGGCGCCGGTGATGCCGGTAAGCGCGGAGGAAACGGTAACGCATTCGCCGGATTCGGCGCAGGCCTGCAGGATGGCGGCGAGCGCGTCCTCGTCGGCCGGCTGGGCAATGCCGTCGGCGGCGCCCAGCATGCGCGACTCGTCGGAGAGCAGATCGGTCAGGCCCTCGGCATCGGGGCCGCGGTGGATGCGTGCAGTCATGTCGGCCTTCCGGTCACGTAAGCGGCAATGTTGGTTCCATCCGGGCGAACCGGGATCCGCCGGATCGCCGAATGCCTCCTATATAAAGGCCATGGCCCGCGCGGTCAAGCGGATTGCGCTCCGGCGGAGGCTTGACACGCGCCCGGTCCGGGCGACAATGCTCCGGTCCGCAGCCCGGGAGGCCCCGATGATCTTCAGCACCTCGCACCGCGCCCGCCGGTCCCGCGCGGCCACCATCGCCGACCGCCTGGCCGAGGCCTACCCCGACGCCGGCTGCGCGCTCGAGGTCCGGAGCCCCCTGCAGGTCCTCGTCGCCACCATCCTCTCCGCCCAGTGCACCGACGCGAAGGTGAACCAGGTCACCCCCGCCCTCTTCGACCGCTACCCCACCCTACGCGCCTTCGCCGAAGCCGAGCGGGCGGAACTGGAGGAGCAGATCCGGCCCATCGGCCTCCACAAGGGGAAAGCGAAGAACATCATCGCGGCCTGCCGGCGCATCCTGGAGGCCTTCGACGGCACGGTGCCGGAGACCATCGACGAGCTCGTCACCCTCCCCGGCGTCGGCCGCAAGACCGCCAACTGCGTCCTCGTCAACGCCCACGGCAAGCCCGGCCTCATGACCGACACGCATTTCTGCCGGATCGTTCAGCGCCTGGGGTTGACGGATGCGAGCGACCCCGCCAAGATCGAGGCCGCCATCGCGGACCTGCTGCCGCCGGAGCGCTGGGGGGCGTTCAGCCACCAGATCATCCGGCACGGCCGGGCCTGCTGCACCGCCCGCAAGCCGCACTGCGGCCGCTGCCCGCTCCAGCCGCACTGCGAGACCGGGCGGCGACGCTGAGCCATGCACCATGCCGGCCGAGGGGCCGGGGATCGGTGACCGGAACCGCTTGCTCCGCAGAGGTGCGGAGTCAGACCGAAAGGGATGCACCATGGCCGGACTGCTCTATCGCGAAGACATGGACGAGGTGCGCGCACGCATGACCGCGTTCTGGAACGGCGGGGATCTCGGCCGGCCGGCGCTGGCCATCACCTGCCCGCGCGAGACGCCGCTGGAAACCATCGACCCCATGCCCGAACCCGAGGGCTGGGTGACGCACTACTCGACCAGCGACTTTGCCTACCGCGTCTACCAGAGCCGCGTCGGGCCCGCCGGCCAGCAGTACTTCGGCGAAGCGGTCCCGAACGTCTCGCCCGATCTCGCACCCAACTGCCTGGCGCTCTACCTCGGCTGCGAGGGCAAGGAGATGCCCGGCACGGTCTGGTGCAAACCGTTCATCGACGACCCCGACGCCTTCGACCCCGCCTCCCTCCGGTACGATCCCGACAACTTCTACTGGGACTTCACCCGCCGGCTCGCGGCCGAGCAGGTGCGCCACGGCCGGGGCAAGTTCCTCTGGCAGTTCCCGGACCTCATCGAGGGCCTCGACACGCTGGAGGCAATGCGCAGCGGCGAGCACCTCCTCTACGACCTCATCGACCGACCGGAGTGGGTGCACCGGATGCTGCGGCGCATCACCGACCGCTACTTCCACTACTACGACATCCTCTACGACACCCTCCGCGACGAGGTGGGCGGCAGCATCTTCTGGGCGTGGGCGCCGGGGCGGATGGCGAAGTTCCAGTGCGACTTCTCGGCCATGATCGGGCCCGACATGTTCGCGGAGTTCATGCTCCCCGTCCTCCGCGAGATGTGCCAGCGCGTCTCGTACTGCATGTACCATTGGGACGGGCCGGGGGCGATCCCGCACCACGACCACCTCCTCTCCGTCGAGGGGCTCGACATGCTGCAGTGGACCCCCGGCGCGGGCGCCGAGCCGCCGCTCCATCCGCGCTGGTGGCCGCTCCACCACAAGACCATCGAGGCCGGCAAGAAGGTCTTCGCCCGGGGCATGTCGTTCGAAAACCTGCCCGCGCTCAAGAAGGAATTCGGCCGGAAGCTGACGCAGTTCTACAGCCCCACCTGCTGCCAGACCCCGGCCGAGGCGCAGGCGCTCCTCGACGCGGCGCAGGTGGACTGACCATGGCCGAACGCGTCACCCTCGGCGGCTGGACCGCGACCTGCCTGCGGGACACCCCCTTCTGGGTGGACGCGGGGGCGTGCTTCCACATCGTGCCGCGGGCGCTGTGGCGCCAGCGGGTGACGCCCGACGACGAGAACCGCATCCCCGTCGCGCTCAACGTCCTCCTCCTGCAGGGGCACGGGCGGACGCTGCTCCTGGACGCGGGCATCGGCGAGCGCTACGACCGCACCTTAGAGCGGCGCCACCGCCTCGACCGGGCACAGACCCTGCCCGGCGCGCTCGAAGCCGAGGGCGTCGCGCCCGAAGACGTCGACACGGTCGTCCTCTCGCACCTTCACTTCGACCACACCGGCTGGCTCATGCGGCACGACCCGGCCGCTCCCGGCCGGAGCGTCCCCACCTTCCCCAACGCGCGGCACATCGTCCAGCGGGAGGAGTGGGAGGCCG
>CAZKKD010000442.1:0-3565 GCA_964553265.1 uncultured Planctomycetales bacterium
GCCGGGAGGAGAAGGAGGTCGAGTTCCCCGCCGCCAGCTTCGGCGCCATCGGGCTGGAGAGCACGGTCGGGACGCTCTTGACAAAGCTGGTGGCGAGTGGTGAGATCCCCTTCGGGGATCTGCTGACCCGGTTGACCACGGCCCCGGCCGCGCTGCTCGGCATCGACCGCGGCACGCTGCGGCCCGGCGCGACGGCGGACGTCACGCTGCTTGACCGCGATGCGGAGTGGACCATCGATCCGTCCCGGTTCCGCTCCCGGAGCACCAACTGCCCCTTCGCGGGATGGACCTGCCGGGGCCGCGTGGCCGCAACGATCCTCGCCGGCCGGGTGGTGCACGACCGGAACGCAACCTCCTGACCCCGCGGGCGGCGGACGGAGGCGGGCACAGGCAACGAAGGGCGCTGCGATGCGCGAGGTCGGGGTGCATCAGCTCAAGGCCGGCATTCTGGTCCGCACGCCGCTTCTGCACCGGAGCGGCGTTCCGCTGGTGGAGCCCGGCCAGGTCCTGACCCAGCAGGTGCTCGACGCCCTCCGCGACGCCTCGGAAGAGGCCGTCTACATCGTCGAGCCCGGCGAACGGGTCGAGGACGCCCGGCGGCAGCTCGTGCTCGCGCCGGTGGAGGTGACCGACTTCACCGCCGGCGAGACGCTGGCCGAGTCGGTCTACGACCGCGAAGGGCGCCTCCTCCTGGAGCAGGGGACCACCATCCCCCCCAGCTTCGCCGAATCGCTGGCCCGGCGCGGCATCCGCCGCATCTTCTGCCGCCGGCCGGAGCGCGAACTCGGCCTCGACACCGGGCGCAAGCTGCGCGAGCGGATCGAGACCGCCCTCAGCGCCGCCAAGTCCGTCACCGGCGAGATGGAAGCCCTCGAGACGATGCAGCTCAAACTGGCCGCGCCCGAGGAGGTGACCGAGGACCGCGTCGCCTACGCCATCGACCAGGCCGAATCGCTCAACGTGGTGCCGACCGGCGACGCCCTGACGAAGGAACTCCGCGACTCCAACCGGCTCGTTATGGAGTCCTCAGAGGAGAAGGCGACCTTCGTCGATCTCTACCAGGACGCCCTCACCCAGACGCGCGACCTCTTCCAGCGCCTCCAGACCGGCGGCAAGGTGGAGCCGGGGGTCGTCCGGCGCGTGGCGGCGCAGACGGTGGCCGGGCTCATCCGCAACCGCGAGCTCCTGATGGCCTCCGCGGCGATCACGCTGCCGGGCACCTACCTCATCAGCCACTCGGTAGCGGTGGCCACCATCGCGATCAACATCGCCTGCGCCATGGGCTACTCGAAGGGCCAGGTGCTCGCCATCGGCCACGGGGCGCTTCTGCACGACGTCGGCATGCTCCGCGTGCCGCCGAACCTGCTGACCAAGACGACCCGTCTCACCAACCGCGAGTGGCAGGAGATCTGGCGCCACCCGGCCTACGGGCTCGACATGCTCCAGCGCATCGCCGGCATCCCCGAGGAGGCGCCCTTCGTGGTCTACCAGAGCCACGAGCGCAACAACGGCAGCGGCTACCCCCGCGGCAAGCGGGGCAAGGTGATCCACACCTACGCCCGCATCGTGGCGGTGGCCGACGTCTACAACTCCATCTGCAGCGCCCGGCCCTATCGCCCGGCGCGCACCCCGTACGAGGCGATGGAGCAGCTCGTTCTCATGTGCGGACAGCACAAGCTCGACGCGAAGATCGTGCGCGCGTTCCTCCGCTGCAACAGCATGTTCCCGGTCGGGAGCTGGGTGGAGCTCACCAGCGCCGACCGCGCGCGCGTGGTGGCGGCCACCGGCGAGGACTACATGCGCCCGGTGGTGAGCGTGGTCTTCGACGAACAGGGCCGGCGTGTCGACGCCCCCCGGAGGGTGGACCTGACCCAGGACCCTTCGCTCGCGGTGGCCAAGGCGCTCACCGACGAAGAGATCGGCGAGTACGCAACCATGGACGGCTTTTAGGAGCACGACGGTTCCGTCGGGGTCTGTGCTCTGTCCCCTCTCCCTCTGGGAGAGGGCCAGGGTGAGGGGGTGGCCCCGTGTGCAGTTCCCCTCACCCCGCCCCTCTCCCTCTGGGAGAGGGAGTCCGAGCACTGTGTTGCTGCTGAAACAGCCGTCCGGAACGGAAGGAAACGACATGGGCGCGCGCATTCTGGTGGTGGACGACGAGGAACGCATCCGCAAACTGCTGACGGCCAGCCTCGGGCGCTCGGGGCACGACGTCAGCGATTGCGCGAACGCCGAGGACGCGTTCCGGCAGGCCTCGACCACGGCCTTCGACGTCGTGATCATGGATCTCAACATGCCCGGCCTGAACGGCCTGGAAGGGATCCGCAGCATCAAGCTGGTCAAGCCCGACCAGCACGTCATCGTCCTGACCGGGTACGCGACCGAACGCATCCGCGAGCAGGCGCTGGAAGCGGGCGCAGCGGCGTGCCTCTTCAAGCCCGCGAAGCTCGAAGAGATCGAGGAAGCCGTCCAGCGTCTTCTCGGCGAGGCCGACGGCTGAAGACGTTACGCGTCGTTCGCTCTGCGGACGGCGTCCGCCCCGGCGCCGACCGGCCCGGCGGTTCGTTTCTGCGCGTCCAGCAGGGAGGTGTGCCATGGCGAGCGACAGTGGTGCGATGAAGATCATCCGGCCCATCATCTACGTCCTCATCATCGGCGGGGCGGTCTGGTATTTCCTGCAGCACCGCAAGCAGGCCGCCGCGCGCGAGCAGTTCAACGCCGCGGTGGAGCACATCAACGCCCGGAAGTACCAGGAGGCCATCGATGCGCTCGAGGCCGTCCCCGCCCGCGAGGTGGGCGACGACGAGCTGCTGGCCAAGAAGGAGACCCACCTCGCCATGGCCCACGCCGGCCTCGGCGAAGCCCTCTTCAGGAAGAAGCAGTACAGGGAGGCCGTCGCGCACCTCGAGCGCGTGCCGGAGCTCTCCGAGGCCGAGGCCGACGAGAAGGGGGTCTGGCTGCTCTTGGGCAAGTGCTACCGCGAACTCGGCAGCACCAAGCAGGCGGTCGCCGCGCTCCAGAACGCGGTCCGCGCCGACGGCAACAACCGGGAGGCGAAGCTCCTCCTCGGCCGCTACGAGAACCGCCTCAAGGCGTTGCCGATCGTAAACAAGGCGAAGGAGGCCTTCCAGGAGAAGAACTTCAAGCGCGCCGCCCGCTACTACGAAGAGCTTGCCGCCGACGAGAACCTGATCCGCACCGTCGCCGACGAACTCCCCTACTACTACCTCGCCGCCTGCCACTTCGAGCTCGGCGACGGAAAAGAAGCCGTGCGCTGGGCGGACCAGTCCTTCCGCCACGAGGGGCACTTCGACGGCATGAAGGCGAAGCACGAAACCCTCCGCAAGCGCCTGCAGGAACAGTTCCCCGAGGCCTACGCCACCATCGACCCCGAAGCCAAGCAGAAGCTCTTCCAGGGAGAGTAGCCCGGCCCAAGCGGGACAGGATTGGCGATGGGAAACCACAGCAGGGGTAGGCCTTCGAACGGGTAGCCACGATAGCTGTCCGCTATCGTGGTGCGCCAGCACAAGCGGGACGCGATTGGCGAGGGGGAGCACAGCAAGGGTAG
>CAZKKD010000443.1:0-3555 GCA_964553265.1 uncultured Planctomycetales bacterium
CCTCAAGTGCCGCGTTACCATCAACTTCGAGGAGGCCGCCTTCGGCTGCGCCAAGACCATCGATCTCCGCCGCGCCGAGCTCTGCGACACCTGCGGCGGTTCCGGTGCGGCCGAGGGGTCCAAGCCCTCCACCTGCCCCACCTGCCGCGGACAGGGGCAGGTCTACCGCAGCCAGGGCTTCTTCAGCGTCGCGACCACCTGTCCCCGCTGCCGGGGAGCCGGGGAGATCATCGACAACCCCTGCTCCGCCTGCCAGGGCGCCGGCCGCCAGACCAGGAACGTCCGCATCAAGGTCAACATCCCCCCCGGCGTCGAGGACGGCACCCGCATGCGCGTGCCCAACGAGGGCGAGCCGGGCGCGCACGGCGGTCCGCGCGGGGACCTGTTCTGCTATATCCTGGTGCAGCCGCACGACTTCTTCGAGCGCCGCAACGACGACATCCATTGCGAAGCGCCCATTACCTTCAGCCAGGCCGCCCTCGGCACCGACCTGGCGGTGCCCACCCTCCGGGGCCGCGCGACGCTGAAGATCCCCGGCGGCACCCAGAGCGGGCAGATCTTCCGCCTGCGCGGGCAGGGCATCCAGAACGTGCACGGCCAGGGCACCGGCGACCAGATTGTCCGCGTGGTGGTGGAGACCCCGCGCAAGCTCACGCCCCGGCAGGAGGAGCTCCTGCGCGAGCTCGCCCAGATCGAGGAGAAGAACGTCTCGCCGCACCGCAAAGGGTTTCTGGACCGCCTGCGCGAGTACTTCAGTGAGGAGTAGCCCCGCCCGGCGGGCGGGTGCAGAGCACAAGACCGCCGCCCGCAGGGGCCGGCGAACCGTTCAGGAGACCAGACAGACGCCATGAGCAAGCGACGCCGCAAGCGCAACCAGCGCAGCAGCCGTTCCCCGGAAGCCGAGTCCAGAGACCCGGCCACCGATGCGTCCCCCGGCGCCGAGTCCGCCGATGGGAATGCGGATGCAACGTCCGCGTCCGACGCCCCCCCGGTTGAGTCGGCGGAATCGTCGGCCGTGTCCGAACCGACGCTGGAGGAAGAGGTTGTGCCGGAAGCGAGCCCCGCGACCGATGCAGCGTCCGCCGACGACGACGGCCTGACCGTCCCGGCCAGCGTCCTCCACGCCGTTCAGGCCGAGCGGGACGAGTACCTCGCCCTCGCGCAGAAGACGCGCGCCGACCTGGAAAACTATCGCCGCCGCGTCGCCCGCGACCGGGACGCCGAGCGCCTGCAGACGCAGGCCGACCTCCTGCAGGAGATCCTCAACCCCATCGACGATCTCGACCGCGCCCTCGCCGCCGCGGGCCGGGAACGCAACTTCGACAGTCTCTTTGAGGGGCTCGAGATGGTGCGCCGGAGCCTGTGGAAAAGCCTCGGCCATGCCGGCTTCGAGCGCATCCCCGCCGAGCACGGCGACGTGTTCGACCCCAACGTGCACGAAGCGATGATGAAGGTGCCCCACCCCGAGGTACCGGAAAACCACATCGTCGAGGAGTTGAGCCCCGGCTACCGCCTCGGCGAGCGGGTGCTCCGCGCCGCGCGCGTCATGGTCTCCGGCGGCCCGCCGCCGGAGGGGGAGGGCGACGAAACCGCGTAACCGGCCCGGCCTGACCGGGTCGGAAACGGGCAGGGCCATTCCGTTCTCCCTCTCCCGCTGGGAGAGGGCCGGGGGTGAGGGCGCCCGGACGGTGAGCATTCCCTCGCCCTGACCCTCTCCCGGAGGGAGAGGGGGCGATTGCCGAATCGGCGCCGCCAGGTTCAGAGCGAAATGGCAAGAACTGAAAGGACCTGCGGAAACGGGAGAAAGGCTTGCATTCCGGCCGGGGATCGGTCAGACTCCATGCCGGATGCAGCGGATTCCTGCACTGCGACGCCGACGCGCGACGGCGTCGCCGCCCGAGGGGGCGGACAGCCGCGCGAACACGAGGATGGAGCCATGCCGACCTACGAATACGAATGTGACGCCTGCGGGCATGCCTTCGAGCAGTTCCAGATGATGTCCGACAAGCCGCTGAAGAAGTGCCCCGTCTGCAACAAGCGCAAGCTGCAGCGCCTCATCGGCAGCGGCGCGGGGATCATCTTCAAGGGCTCCGGCTTCTACGAGACCGATTACAAGCGCTCCGGCAGCGGCAAGAGCGCAAAGAGCGAGAACGCCTCGTCCGGCGGCGAATCGAAGAGCGACAGCAGCGCGTCCTCCTCGTCTTCCTCGTCGTCCGACTCGGCTTCGAAGAGCGCCAAGAGCAGCACCACCACCGCCGGCGCCAAGGACTGACCCGTTCCGGCGGACCGTTCGCTTCCGCGCGCCGTCGGCGTTGGCCGACGGCGTGTTGCGTTTCGGTCCGCGCCCTGCATGCAAGGAAACCACCGTGGCCTTTCTGAGCCCCTATTTCGAAGCGCTGATGCTGATCTGTTTCGGAGCCGCCTGGCCCGCCGCCATCGTCAAGACCCTCCGCGTCAAGCGCGTCGAGGGCATGAGCATCTACTTCTTCTGGCTTATCTTCAGCGGGTACGGCTCCGGCATCCTCTACAAGTTCACCGGCAACCTCGACTGGGTTGTCGCCCTCCACACCGCCAACTTCTGCATGGTCGGGGTTGAGATCATCCTCTACTACCACTACCGCCGCTGGCCCGGCGGGCGCGGTGCTGTAGCGCCACAACAACTTGATCCGGCAGGTCCTGAGGACGGTTCCCACCCATCCCCGGACGGGGAAAGCAGTTCCGTGGGATAAGCGTGGAAAACACGATCCGTGGCATCCCGTATGTCTCGAATTCCAGCTCTTTTTTGATTGCGCCTGTTCCGCAAACGCGCTACGCTCGATCCGTCCGATTCGGTGGGGATTTCCTCCGCACCGGACTGCCTTTTCGGCAGCGCGGCGCCGCCGGACTGCGAGCGTCCGCTCGCCGCCTGTCGACGGCCCGGCCGCAAACGTCAATCCCTGGAGCGTGACGACCCGAATGGACGACCTCACCAGCCGACAGATTGAGAAATACCGCGTTCTCGGCCGGCACGCGAGCGGTGGCTTCAGCGTGCTGTGGAAGGCGCATTACGCCAACAACAAGCGCAAGTACGTGGCCATCAAACTGATGCTGCCGGAGAAAGCCAAGTCCCGCAGCGACCGCCCCCTCTTCGAGCGGGAGTACAAGATCTGCCGCGGGTTCGACCACCCGGCGCTTCTGAAATACCACAGTTACGGCGTTCATAACTCCCTGCCCTACCTGGTGATGGACTTTTTTGACGGGAAGAATCTGAAGGCACTCATTGCCGAGCGGTCAGAGCTCGTCCGCGTGCAGGCCGGCCGCATCGCCGGCGCGGTGGCGGCGGGGCTGGGGTACATCCACGCGCAGGGCATTGTTCATCGCGACATCAAGCCGGAAAACATTCTGGTGGCCGCCGACGGCGGGGCCCGCCTGATTGACTTCTCCATTGCGCAGACAAAGTGGCAGCGCCTCAACCCCTTCGACCGCGGCCTGCACGGCACGCCGTCCTACCTGGCCCCGGAGGTGGTGCAGGGCAAGTGCGCCGGCTCGGCGAGCGACATCTATGCGCTCGGTGCG
>CAZKKD010000444.1:0-3527 GCA_964553265.1 uncultured Planctomycetales bacterium
CGCGTGGGCTGACCATCGACCTCGGCTTCGCCCCCTGCCGCCTGCCGGGCAACCGGATCGCCGGCATCATCGACGTGCCCGGGCACGAGGACTTCATCCGCAACATGGTGGCCGGCGCGGCCAGCATCGACGTGCTGATCCTGGTCATCGCGGCCGACGACGGCATCATGCCCCAGACGCGCGAGCACCTGCGCATCGTCCAGGCGCTGCGGACCGCGCGCGTGCTGGCCGTCGTCACGAAGATCGACATGGTGGAGCCCGACCTGGTCGAGATCGTCTGCGAGGAGGCGGGCCGCTTTCTCGCCGAGGCGGGCTACGCGGACGCGCCGGTCCTCCGCGCGAGCAGCACCACCCTCGAGGGCATCGACGCGGTCCGCCGCACGCTCCAGGCCTTCGTCGACGCGGTCGAACGCCCGGTCGACCCGCGCGCGTTCCGCATGCCGGTCGAGCGCGTCTTCAGCGTCAAGGGGCACGGGACGGTGGCGACCGGCATCCCCGTCTCCGGCCGGCTCGCCACCGACGACGCGGCGGAGCTCCTCCCGCCCGGCCGGACCACCGCGGCGCGGGCCATCCAGTCCTACAAGCTCGACCGCCCCGTCGCCGTGCCCGGCGCGTGCGCGGCGGTGAACCTGCGCGACCTGGAGGCCGCCGAGGTCGAACGCGGCATGACCCTCGCCGCGCCCGGCGTCTACGAGGCGGGCGACGAACTGGCGGCCGCGTTCCGCGTCACCGCGCCCGGCGCGGCGCTGAAGCGCTCGACCCGCGTCAAGCTGCACGTCGGCACCGCCTCGGCCAACGCGACGGCGCGGCTGCTCGACGCGGACCGCCTGGCCTGCGGCGAGGCAGGCCCGCTGCACCTGCGCCTGGAGACGCCGCTGGTGATCGCGGCGGGCGACCGGTTCGTGCTCCGCTCCCTCAGCCCGGTGGACACGCTCGGCGGGGGCGTGGCGCTCTCGCCCCGGCCGGGCCGCCTGCGCCGGAGCGACCCGGCCCTCCTGCCGCGCCTGGCTGCGGCTCGCGACGCGGTCGAAGCGGGCGACCCCTTCGCGGCCGAACTCCCCGCCGGCGAGCACCCCTGCCTGCGCACCGAGGCGCTCCGGCGCCTCACCCGCGCCGCCGGCCCGAACGCCGACGCGGCCATCCGCGCCGCCGCCGATGCGGACCGGATCCGCGACTGCGGGGGCGGGGGCTGGATCGTGACCGCGCGCATCGACGAGGTGGCGCGCCACCTCCGCGGCGTCGCGGACCGCTACCACGCCGACCACCCGCACGCCTGGGGTTTGGAGCCGGCGCTGGCGTGCGAAGCGGCGGGGCTGCCGGCAACCAGCTTCCGGCGGCTCGCAAAGGCGATTGCCGACGCGGGCGGACTGGCGGTGCGGCACGGACGCCTGGCGCGGGCCGACTTCGCCCCGGATCTGAGCGCAAAGCAACTGGAGGCCCGCAAGGCCATTCTCGACCGCGTGCGCACCGGCGGCATCCAGGCCCCGGCCCGCGGCGACCTGCAGGCGTCACTGGAACTTTCGGCGGCGGACCTGAAGCTCCTCGTCCGCCTCATCGAGGAGGAGGGCGCGGCGGTCGCGGTCGGGCCGAACCTGCTCGACCCCGCGGTCCTCGACGCCTGCCGGCAAAAGGTACTGGACCTCTGGCGCGCGCATGGTACAGTGGAGCTCAAGGCCTTTCGGGACGCGACCGGCGCGAGCCGCAACCTGGCGGTCGCCGTGCTGGAGCGCTTCGACGGCGAAGGGCTGACCCGCCGGGTGGGGGACGGGCGCGCGGTGGTGGCGCCCGCATCCGCGGAAGGACCCGCACCATGAAGGCGATCCGCATCCTCCTGGCCGTCCTCGCGGCGGCGCTGCTCCTCTACGCCCTCTTCGCCGAACGCCACGCGGTCCGCATCGCGGGCACGGAGACGGTGCTGGAGTACACCGGCCCCGAGTTCACCGCCGGCGCATCGGTGGACCGCTTTCTGCGCGGCGGCGACGGACGCCTCTACGACCGCCGCAGCCTGGCCGCCTCGATCGCCACGCCGCAGCCGGTCCCGCATCCGGCGCTCGACGGAACCGCCCCGCCGGAAACCTCCGGCCCGGTCGAAGAAACCTTCGGCAAAGAGATCGACATCGAGGAAGACTGCCCCACCTGAGGGTAGTCCCCGCCCGGCGGCGCGGCGCGCCGCCCCTCCACCCGACGCGAAGGCCGCAACCGCATGCCCGCCAAGCCCCGCCCGCTCCTGACGCAGCTCCGCTTCTACACCGGTGCGGCCGCGCTGGCGGTCCTCAACCTGCGCGTCTTCGGCATCGACCTGCGCAAGGGCTGCACCCCCGGCTTCAACTGCCACGGCTGTCCGTGGGCGACGCTCGCCTGCCCGGTGGGCGCGATCACCTACGGGATGTCCATCCGCGCGGTGCCGCTCCTGGCGGTCGCAACGGTGGTGGCGGTGGGCGTGGCGCTGGGGCGGCTGGTGTGCGGCTTCTTCTGCCCGTTCGGCTGGTTCCAGGATCTCCTCTACCGCCTCCCGGCGCGGAAGACCACGCTCCCGAACTGGACGCGCGCGGGGAAGTACCTGGGGCTGGTGCTCCTGGTGCTGGCGCTGCCCTATGCGCTCGGCTACGAGGAGGCCACCGCCCGGCGCGCCTACTACTGCACGATCTGCCCCAACGGGACGCTCACCGCCGGCCTGCCGCGCTACCTCGGCCGCGACCGCGCCCTTGCGGCGGAGGGCGACAGCGCCCCGGACGCACCCGACGCCCCGGTCACGAACGCTGACGACACGGCGAACCGTCCCGAACACGAAGACGCGGCCGGGACGGACGACGCCGGTGCGGATGCGGACTTCGCGGACTTCGGCTTCGCCGCCGGTGAGGACGACGCGGTCTGCCCCGTACCGGAGGGGCTCCTTGCCCCGACAGACGGGACGGACAGCGGCGCCGGCATCGAGCGTCCCGCCGCCGGCTCCGTCGTATCGGACACGACAGCGGACGCGCCGGCCCAGCCCGCCATCGGCGCGGCGCTGGAGAACAACTGGATCGCCCTCTCGGTGCTCGGCGTCTTCCTGGTGCTCATGACGACGGTGAGCCGGCCGTTCTGCCGCATCCTCTGCCCGCTCGGGGCAATGTACGCCGTCTTCGCGCGGCTGGCGTTCGTCCGGATCGAGGTGCAGGAAGAGGCGTGCACGCAGTGCGGGCTCTGCGACCGCGTCTGCCCGGTCGACCTCGATGTCCGGCGCGAGGCCGGCGGGCGCGAGTGCATTGCCTGCGGCGCCTGCATCGGGGCCTGCTCGCGGGGCGCCATCCGCCGCGTCGTCGGCTGGTAGGAACGCATGCCGGACGCGACCCGATCCCCGGCCCGGCCGCGGGCGGGTCAGCGAAGGCGGCCCGGCCGGCCGCCTCTCCCCCCTTCAGCCCCGGTAGGCCCCCGCAACGGCCCGGTCCTCGATGCCGAGGAACCGCTCCAGCTCCTGCTCCAGGTAGAGCACCTGGTCGGCCCGCTCCAGGCCGGCGAGGAGGGTGCGCTCCTCGTCGAAGCGGTCG
>CAZKKD010000445.1:0-3526 GCA_964553265.1 uncultured Planctomycetales bacterium
TGGAAACGAACCGTCAAGCCCATTGGCCTCGGCTTCTCCATCTTTAGCCTCATTGCGGTCATTTTCCTCTTGATGAGACTGCCGGATGAAGGAAGGCTTAAGGTCGAGGCCCAGGTCACCCTCGACCTGCACGCCAAGGACTTGTTCTCCGAGGAGTACGTCAAGGCGCACACCCCCCTGAGGGTGGTCCGCACCGAACTTCATTGGCGCTGGTCGTTGCGGGACACAATGTTTGGCGGACCTGCGTTCCCGCTCCGGGACGACGAGACCACCCTGTATATCTGCGAAGGTCATGCGTTTTTTGAAAACGATTCTATGCTGATCTATTACTACGATGTTCTTTCTGCTGATTGGCATTATGGGGGCATAGGACGAGTGTTTCCGGCCCATGCCCCGATGCGCGACCATCAGTTGCATTAACGAGAGCCGCTGATTCGTTGGAGGGAGACTGGGACAGCCGCACGGACAGCGGTCTTGTCTTTCTGGCGACGGTTCTCATCGGGATGTCAGCGACCTGGCTGACCTGCACATATGGCAGGTATTTCGCAGAGACGTAGTAGCCACGGGTCTGCAAGGCGGATACCAGCTGGTGTCGGGGTCATAGGCCCGGCCAACGGGCAGCCCTTCTTCGCCCACTTCACTGTTCCTTCGCACGTGGAGACGGTCGCATGCAGAACGATCCAGAAGCCCATCGGAACCGAATGGGCTTTCAGGCCCTCGGACTCTTTGTGCTGAGTTGCGCCCTGGTCCTCTATGCCTGGCTTCACGGTTCGTATTCTTACGGTGGAATGGGAGAAACGTTGATCGGCATGGGCGCGTTTCTCTGCATCCTTTCGTCGATTCTGGCTGCTTTCTCAAGGCCGAGTCGCGCCGGACGCGCAACACTGACCGGAATCAAGGTCGCGCTGGCGATCCTCCTCCTTTCGCAGATGATTCTCATGCGGAATGAAGTCGCAAGGATTCATTCCAACCTCAATGTGATGGTTGTTCAGGGCTGGCGCTTCCAGGCGCACTCGGAGGAGACTATCGCATCCGCAACGTCAGATACGCAGGATGCGGACGGGGGTGATGCCGCGACGGGCGACTGAGGCAGGCGTAGCCGAATAGGTGTTTCGGGGCGCAGAGGAGCGGAAGTTTCAGGCGCGGTTACTGGTGCGCTCATGCAGCGTTGATGGGAAAGGGCCGGTAATGGATGCCGTGTATGCATTTGCCTGCCATGTCGGGGTTGTCGTGGGGGGGATCGTCAGTCTGAAGGTCTTCTTCACGCTCTGGGGCGTTGTCGAGCGAAAATTGCGCCCCGACAAGATCGAGAACGCGATGGAGACATCCTTCAAGGACCTTCGAAAGAAGAGGGTCGTCGTGAAACTGCGGAACGGAGATCTTCTGGAAGACCATATCTATGCCAAGACGCTCTGCTTCGAACGGAGCGAATACGCTTCCGACAATCCCATCTATTTCCAGTTCAGCGACCCTGCCGGACATGACGTCTATGTCTCGGGCAGTGAAATCGTGAGTATCGCCTGCTCCGGGTAAGGACGCGTTCAACAATCATCTCGGCCATCTGATTCGTCGCGGCGGCGGTGGATGCGAGGCGCGGCGACGAAGGTGATGCGGGGCCATCGGAGAGGAGCCGCAACGAAGCAGACGCCGTCGCCGCGACGAACCCTGCGGGCGGGCGCCTTTCGCCGCTGTGCTTCTTGAGGTAGCGGAGCGCCGGGGGTTCGAACGCCTTGTCCGGGGTGTTGGCGGGGTTGCGGGGCGAGATCTTCGGGACGCGGAATTCGTAGCCGCCCTCCTCCGCCCGCGCCATGGCCGCGCGCCAGGCCGTCACGACCGGAACGGCGGAGAGGACGAGATCGTTGCGGCCTTCGTCGGCCCAGGTGCGGAGGTCCTCGGCGGAAAAGAGCCCCTGCCGCCACTTGTGCTCCATCTCTTCGCGCGTCGACTCGGCGGTGAGGCAGATGGCGCGCGCCTTCTCGCGGTAGCCGTCCACGGCCTGCGTGCGGGCGTCGCGGCTGTAGAGGACGAGGAGCACGACGGTGAGGGCGGTCATGGTTGCCGCGCCGACGATGAGAATCCGCACGAGGAGCGAGAGCCGATGCCGTTGCGCCATGCCGTTTTCCTTTCAGGCGGCCGCCCGTTCCCTCACCCATCGCCGTCCGGCGGCACGGGACGACCAGCGTGCTCTGTTACCGCTCCGCCGCGGACGGCGGGGCGCCGGACATGCTGCCGGTGCGATACCCGGCCAGATCGACGGTGACGAAGCGAAAGCCGAGCCGGTGGAGTTCGGCGAGCGCCTCTTCGCGGAGATCCCCGGTCAGGCGCGGCAGGTCGTCGGGGGTCGTTTCGATCCGGGCGATCGTATCGTGCATGCGGACGCGACAGAACGAAAGGCCGATGCGGTGGAGTGCCGCCTCCGCGTCCGCCGCGCGCCGGAGCGCTTCGGGCGTGAGCTCCGTGCCGGTCGGAAAACGGGTCGCGCAGCAGGCATCGGCGGGGGCATTCCAGTTGGGAAGGCCGAGACGGTACGCGAGCGCGCGGACATGCGCCTTGCCGAACCCGGCCTCCTCAAGCGGCGAGACGGCGCGGGACGCCGCCAGCGCCCGGCGGCCGGGCCGGTGCTCGGCGCGGTCATCGACGTTCGACCCGTCGGCCAGCACGGCGGCGCCGAGGCGCTCGGCTTCGTCCCCGAGCGCCTGCAGGATCGCGCGCTTGCAGTGGTAGCAACGGTCTTGGTGATTGCCTCGGACCGGTTCGAGTGCGAGCACGTCGACGGGCACGAAGCGGTGCGACAGGCCGATGTGGGCGGCCAGATCGGCTGCCCCGGCGCGGGCGTACGAGGAGAGGAGCGGCGTATCCGCGGTCAGGCCCACGACGCGGTCGCCGAGTTCCTCCACCGCCACGGCGGCCAGGCAGGCGCTGTCGACCCCGCCGGAGAACGCCACCGCGACGGAGCCGGCCGCTGCCAGCCGGGTCCGCAGAGCCTGTTCGCCGGCGTCCAGGTCCGGCGGAACGGGCGGCCCCGCGGAGCGCGTCACGACGCATCCGGGTCGGCAAAGAGCGGCGTGGAGAGGTACCGCTCGCCGCTGTCGGGCAGGACGACCACGATGGTCTTGCCCGCAAACGACGGATCCCGGGCCAGGCGAACCGCGGCGGCGGCGGCGGCCCCCGAGGAGATGCCGCAGAGGATGCCCTCCTCCCGGGCCAGGCGCCGCGCCATCACCATCGCCTCTTCATCCTCGACGCACTCCACCCGGTCGAGGAGTTCGAGCTCCAGGACCTCGGGCACGAAGCCGGCGCCGATGCCCTGGATCTTGTGCGGACCGGGTTCCAGGTCGCGGCCTTCCAGCGCCTGCGTGAGCACGGGGCTTGCACTCGGCTCGACGGCGACCGAGACGATGGGGCGCTTGCGGGTGCGCTTGAAATAGCGGCTGACGCCGGTGATGGTGCCGCCGGTGCCGACGCCGGCGACGAAGACGTCGACCTCGCCGCCGGTGTCGCGCCAGATCTCGGGGCCGGTGGTCTC
>CAZKKD010000446.1:0-3524 GCA_964553265.1 uncultured Planctomycetales bacterium
ATCTGGGCCTCGTCGACCACGATCAGCGTCGAGCGGCCGCGCTCGCGGTTCGACTCCAGGCAGTGGCGCAGGAGGCGCAGCAGCTCCGCCTTGCTGTCGATCCCGTCCACCCGGTAGCCGAACTGGTGCAGGATCTCCTGCAGGAACTCCGTCGGGTTCAGGTTGGGGTGCGGGAGGAGCGCGATGTCGTAGCGTTCCGGGTCGAGCTGTTCCAGCAGCGCCCGCGACAGAAGCGTCTTGCCGCAGCCAATCTCCCCGGTCAGGACCATCGCGCCCTTGTCCTCGGTGATGGCGTACAGCATGCGCGTCAGCGCTTCCTCGTGCTGGCGGGTGACGTGGACGAAACGCGTGTCCGGCGTGTTCTTGAACGGCTTCTCGCTCAGGCTCCAGTAGGCCTCATACATGGTCCGGGTCCTCGTCGCTTCGCTCGGCGTCGCTGACGCGCCGCAGCAGCTCCTGCAGAACGCCGCTGCGGACCCGGGTGCGGAGATCCCGGAAGCCGCCGGCCTCCGAACGGTAGAACGCCCGCAGCCGCAGCACATTGCTCTCCCGGTCCGGCGCGGGGTAGACCGGCGCCTCGCCCCCGGTCCGTCCGGCCGCTTCCGGGAAGCCGGCGATCACGTCTTCGGACTCCGCGTCCTCGTCCGGACGGTCGAAGTCCGCCACCAGGAGCGGTGCGTCCTCCGGCGCCTCCCGCGGGCCGCGGCGGACGAGCCGCGGTTTCGCCTGCCGGTGACGGGGTTCGCGCCGCGCCAGGCCCCAGACCAGCCCCGCCAGCCCGGCCAGGAGCGCCACCCCCGGCACGAGCGCCAGGGCCGGACGGTCCTGGATTGCCTCCAAAGCGATCGAACGCCGGGGAGGGAATTCCGTATCCGTCAGCGCCACCAGGCGGAGCTGCGGGTGCGCCGGCAGGCGCTGGCTCGCTAGGTGGCGCATCCGCAGGGGGCCATCGGCCGCGTCCGTATCCGCCGGAACGGTCCGCCATCTCCCGATGTCGCCTTCCCGGAGCCCCGTCGGCCAGTCCGCCCCCGCGGGCAGGACCGCCCGGATCAATCCCGCATCTAGAAGCGCCAGGCGCACCCCGCCGCCGGCAAACCAGCGGCGGAGCAGGGGCGCCGCTTCCGCCGACCGCGCCCAGGCCGATACCGTGGCCGGCGCCGGCCGGTCGATCGGCACCGTGCCGCGCACGGTCCACGTGCGTGTCTCCGCCCCAACCGGAAACCGCAGCTCCCGCTCAGCCACCCGCCGGCCCTGCACCCCCGTCCGCACCCCAGCCTCCCCGGCGCCAGCCCCGCGGGCATCTGCCTGTCCAGCCCCCGCCAGTCCAGCGTCTGCCTGCCCGGCGTCCACCTGCCCAGCGGCCACCTGCCCAGCGGCCACCTGCCCAGCGGCCACCTGCCCGGCGTCCGCCAGTCCAGCGTCGACCAGTCCAGCGTCTGCCTGTCCAGCGGCCGTCTGTCCAGCGGCCGTCTGCCCGGCGTCCGTCTGTCCAGCGTCTGCCTGCCCGGCGTCCGCCTGTCCAGCGGCCGTCTGTCGCGCGCCTGCTTCCCAGGCGTTCGCCGGCTGCGCGGCTGTCCTTCGCACGTCCGGCTGCCGCTCGTCTGCCTCCTGCGTGCCGTCCTGCCGGTCCGGTTTGCTGGCCGCTGCGTCAGGGGCGGGGGCGGCGGAGACGTTGAGCGCGGCGGGAGCGTCGCCGGAGTGCCACAGGACCGCGCCGGCCTCGTCCAGGACCGTCAGGCGGGCGTCGGAGGCGCGGACGAGGGCGGCCAGGGCCTGTCGCGACCGCGCGAGGTCGACCAGCGGATCGCGCGGTTCGGGGCGTTGTGGTGCGGCCGGGGCGTCGTCGGCGAGGAGAAGCTGGAGCAGGGCCGCGCCGGTGCGTGACGGCGTGCGCACGGGGTGCGCGGGGGGTGCGGCGGGGTGCGCGACCGCTGGCGCGAGGGTGGCGACGGCGTCGGCGACGAGGCGCCCGGCGCGGAGATCGGCCTCCAGCAGCGTGCGCGCGCGGGCGGCGCGTTCGCGTTCCGCGGCGCGATCCAGCAGGTCCGCGGCCGTTGCGAGGGCGGTTTCGGCGCGTTGGACGGCGTCGGCGCGGCGGTGCACGCGTTCGCGGCGGGCCAGCGCGTCGAGCGCGTCGGCGGTCGCGAGAACCGCAAGAATGGCCAGGATCGGAAAGCCGGCCAGCACCAGCCGGCGCGAGGTCAACATGCCCCTTCCCCCCCCGTTGCACCCCGGTTTCCCCGCGACCGCCCCCCGGTCGCCGGGCGTGCGCGCGCGGTGGCGACGCGTCCGGGTCATAGGGTTGTCATTGTATCCGAAAGAAGTTGGCGGTGCAAGGGGTTGCGGACGAATGCGCAACGAATGCGACCGGTCGGAACGGGAATCGGGGGCGCGTCCGGGGCGGAACGCGGGCCGGAGTCCGGCGGGGAAGGCATTGGCGGGTGTGCAAATCCGCTAGCTGTTTTTGTCGGAAACGGGGGCGCACCAACGCGTGCGGAGGGCGTGCCGACCCTGCGGCACCCCGTCCGCCGGCCGGATCCGGAGGGGGGTACGGCTGTAACATGATGCGCCTGGTGCAAGAAAATTGCATGGGGTGTATCGTTGCTGACGCTTGAGGTCCGGATTCGGGGGGTGTCTGGAGGGAACATGGACGCCCGGCCCGGACCGGATCCGGAGGTGGCCGCACCGGTGAACAAGAGTACATCGAGCCGCGAGCCGACGGGAAAAGGCTCATCGAAATTGCTACAAGGAGAGCTGGCACAGCGAGCGGCGAGTGGCGAGTGACGAGTGGCGAGTGACGAGTGGCGAGTGGCGAGTGACGAGTGACGAGTGACGAGTGGCGAGTGGCGAGGGGCGAGTGTGGCTGGGGGACTGGTGTGCGGCCGGGGAGGGGTCAGCCGGCGGCGGTGTCGAGGTGGTCCATGAGGGCGGCGGCGATGCGGGGGGCGGCGAAGGGGTTGGCGCGGGCGGGGTTGTCGGACGCGGCGCGGGCGCGAGCCTCGGGGTCGCCGAGGAGGGCGAGGACGGCCTGGAGGGCGGCGTCGGGAGCGTCGGGGGGGACGAGGCGGCCCCCGCCGTCGCGGAGGATCCAGGCGGGGCCGGCGGTGGCGGCGGCGACGACGGGCCGGCCGGCGGCGAGCGCCTCCACGACGGCGCGGCCGAGGGGCTCGGGCGTGGCGAGGTGGACGAGGACGTCGGCGGCGGCATGGACGAGGGGCATGGTCTCCGGATCATGGCTGCGCACAAACAGCGCGTCCGCGATCCCGAGCGCAGCGGCGAGGCGGCCGAGCGGACCGGGGGCGGGCTGCGGACCCGGCGCTGCCGACGAGGCGGGCGCTGCGGGTGACGCGGGCGCTGCCGGTGAAACGGAGGGCGCAGGCGGCGCCCTCTCTCCCTCGGGGAGAGGGCTGGGGTGCGGGGCGTTGGACGCTGAGCTTCCCCTCACCCTGGCCCTCTCCCGGGGGGAGAGGGGAGGCCGGCTGGATGCGTCTCCGGTCGATGTGTCTCCAGGCGATGCGCGCCCG
>CAZKKD010000447.1:0-3514 GCA_964553265.1 uncultured Planctomycetales bacterium
GGTGCACGGAGCGCGGCGGCGGCCCGGGGAGAGGATGCGAGGCGGGGGGCCGGCCGGAGCGAGAGGAAGAGGGCCGGCGCGCCGCTGGCCACGAGGTTGTCGGCCCGCCAGCGAGCCACGGCCAGCTCCTGCGGCGCCGCGCCGGCGAACGGGCGGTACCCTTCGCGGTCCTCCGGCGGAATCGCCTGGACGGGCCCTTCGGCCGCGAGCGCCACCGGCAGCGGTTCGTCGGACCGGCACGCCGCGGCCCACCGCCCGGCGTACTGCGCCGCGTGATCGCGAAAGGTGGCCTCCCCCGTCATCTCCCAGGCGTGGAGCGCCAGCGACGCGAAGCGCAGGTGGTCCGGGACATTGACCGCCGGCGGCCCGACCGTGTCCGCGCCGAGGAAGAGCGACCGGTAGACGCCCGCGTCCGCATCGAACCACGGTTCGACGTCGGGTTCGGCGTTGATGGCCATGCGCGCGGCCGGGAGGAACTGCGCGACCGTCGCCTCGTCCTCCGGGTCCAGCCGCCAGAGCGTGTAGAGGAAGATGTCGTAGTGTTCGGGGCCGTGGTGGGCCTCCTGCTCGCGCCAGTAGCCGCGGCGCCAGGCCCCGGAACCGGACCAGGTCGCGGCGGCGGCGTCGCGGAAGCGCTTCATGAACGCGAGCGCGTCGGCGTCGTCGCGCGCACGGACGAGCGCGGCCCACGGCGTCATGCAGGTGCCGGAATCGTGCCCCGCGGGAGGCCAGTCGGGATGCGCCGCGCGAAAGGCATGGCTCCAGGCGACGAGTTCGTCCAGGAAGCGCGCGCACGCAGTCTGCAGATCGGGACTCGGGTCCACGGCGGCGCGAAGGGTGCGTTCCGCAGCCTCGTCGGCCATTCGATTCTCCTGCGGCGCCGGGAGGTCAGCCGGCCGGCTTGTCGTCCCCGTCCGCCGTGCCCCCGTCCGCCTTGTCCGCATCCGCCACCGGCGGAATCTTCTTCTTTTCGTCGGGACGGCGGCTGGTGACCATGGCGGTCACGGCCAGGCGCATCGCGTCCTCGACCGGCAGATCGATCGGCTTGACCGCATTCTTCGGGACGAGGAAGGTGAAGCCCCCGATCTGGTAACTCATCGGCACGTAGACGGCAATGTCGCCCTCGTGGGCCAGCGGTTCGGGCAGGTCGCTGCAATCCTGCCGGGTGACGAAGCCCATGATGGTGCGCCCCTCACCGAGGTCGACGGCGACGACCTGGTCCTTCTTGGCGGCATCCTCGGGCGACTTGCTGAAGAAGCTCATCATGTCGCGCGTGCCGTTGTAGAGGGTCTTCACCAGCGGGATGCGCTCAATGAGCGATTCGCCGAAGGTCACCAGGCGGCGGAAGACCCAGATGTCCATCAGGATGCCGACCGCCAGGAGGAGCGCCACCGCCGCGGCCACGCCCATGCCGGGGATGTAGGCCTCCTCGCTCACCAGGTGCTTCATGCCGGCGCCGAGCAGGTTCTCCGCCTGGGTGAAGAGCCACCAGACCGCGAAGATGCTGAACGCGACCGGGAGCGTGGTGACCAGTCCCCGGAGAAAGATGTTGGCCAGTCGGCTCATGCGGGTCCGTCCTCGCTTTCGATGCGGGCGACGGTGATGCGGGGGCCGTTCACTTCCACGACCCGGACCCGTTCGCCCTGGGGAATCATGGTCCCGTCGGAGACCACGTCGAGGCTGCGCCCGTCGTCGGTGCGCATCTTGCCGCTCGGACGGAGCACGGTGCCGGCGACGCCTTCCACGCCCTTCAGGTCGGCCTCGACGTGTTCGCCCTCGGCCTCGTGCGGATACCGCTCGGCACGGCCCGCTTCGGCCTCGGCGCGGAGGTCCTTGCCGCTGCGGAGCGTTCCGGCCAGGACGATGCGGCGCACCAGCGGGATCCGCTGCGCATAGGTGGCCAGCACCCAGCCCAGCCCCACCGCCAGCGCCCCGCCGGCGCCGAGCACGACGATGGTGTTCTCCAGCTCGCCCTGCCAGTCGCGTTCCATGAGTTCACTGTCGAAGGGCGGCAGCAGCGCCAGGATGAAGGAGCCGGCCAGGCAGAGGATGCCGAGGATGCCTGCCACGCCGAAGCCGGGAATGAGAAAGATCTCCACCAGGATCAGCGCCACGCCCGCCGCGAAGAGCAGCACCTCGCCCGCGTCGGCGCGGCCGTGCCCGACGAGAATGATGAAGAAACACGCGAAGCCGATAATGCCCACCACTCCCGGCACGCCGAAGCCCGGCACGCCCGCTTCCACGATGGCCCCGGCGATGCCGATGACGAGGCAGAGCACCAGCAGCATGTTCCAGGCGAGGTCCATCTCCTGCCGGACCATCTGCGGCGGCTTGTGCAGAAGCTGCTCGTCGGGCCCGATACCGCGATCCTCGTAGAACTGCGCGGTCCCGCCGACCACCTCGTTCGCGAGGCCATACTCCACCGCTTCGCCGGCGGTGAGCGTCAGCAGCCGGTCGTCGCCGACGACCAGCTTGCGGTCGGCAATGGCGCGGTCGCTCTCGCCGCTTTCGATCTGCGACTCCAGGAGTTCCAACTCCTCGCCGATCAGGAACTCCTGCGCCCCGTCCTCGAAGGTGACGTGGTAGAGCGTGATCGACTTGGTGACCATCGCTTCCAGCACCTTGCCGGGGTAGCCGTGCGCTTCGGCATTGGCCCGCATGCGCGCGCGGATGGCGGTCTCGATCTTTTCGCGCATGTAGTCGGGGAGCTCGCTGTTGATCATGTGCGGTTCGCAGTCGCCGATGGTGGTGCCGGTGACCATGACGATCTCGTCGCAGGCGGTGGCCACCATGCTGCCGCCGCTGATGGCGTCCTTCGTCACGAGGGCGACGGTGGGGATGGGCGAGTCGATGAGCATGCGGCAGATTTCGGTGCAGGTGTCCACCACGCCGCCGGGGCTGTCGATCTCGAGCACGATGCGCTCCGCCCCGTCCCGCCGGGCGCGCTCCAGCGCCTCGCGGACAAAGGCGTCGGTCACCGTCGGGCCGGAAACGAGCTTCTGGACCAGCCAGTTGTCGGCGGGGATGATGACGCCCTTGAAGGGGACGACCAGCGTCTTGCCGGCTGCCGAAGGTTGCGCGGGCGTTTCGTCCGGAGTGCCCGTGCCTTCGCTCTCCGCACCGGATTCCGCCGCCGTCAAGGTCGGTGTCCCGCTGTCGGAGCCGAAGAGACACAGGAACGCCGCAAGCGCCACCAGCGCCGCCGCCCAGAATCTGCCGTGCTTCGCCGTCATGGTCTGCCCTTTCCGCTGCCGCCCGGCGGGGGCGGGATCCGGACTCCACGGTATGCCGGTCCGGGCGCGGTGTCAAGGTGGGACGCATCTTGACAGGGCGGCGCGAATGCGTCACGGTTTCGCCCCGTATCCCGCGCCTGCGATCGGGGCTGCGAAACCAAAGGAGAAATGCACCATGTCGAACCTGATGCCCATCGAGCAGATTCCCGACTGGGAGGACCGCCTCCGCCGCCAGGACGCCTTCTGGCAGCGGGAAGTGCTGGACCGCCCCGTCGTCACCA
>CAZKKD010000448.1:0-3508 GCA_964553265.1 uncultured Planctomycetales bacterium
CCCGGCAAGGGCGTGGGCATGGGCCGGGACTACACCCTCTTCGCCCTGCAGGACGGGGTGGTGGAGTTCGGCAACCGGCGACGGGTCAACGTGACGCCGGTCGCCTGATCGCGTGCGGTGCGGCCCCCGGACGGCTGCGGTTGCGGTGCGGCCCGGCCGGGGGTGAGCCGACGGGGGTGGGCAGGATCGGCATCCGGGGGGACGGGGCAGCGTGACGAGCGCCGGTGCAACGCAATCCACGACAAATACGTACCGCGGGGTCGCCGTGCAGGCGGCCCTGTGTTGTGTCTGCTGCCTGCTTTTTGCGAGCGCGGCCTGGGCGCAGGATCGGAGTCCGCGCCGCCTGGAGGGCAGCCGCTTCCCGTTGGGGCACCGCTTCCGCAACCGGGCATGGACGCCGCTTCTGGCGAGCCTGGTCAACGACTCCGAACACGCGGGGCCCGTGCAGGTGGTCTTTACCCTCTCGGTCGGCGGACGGATGGGGCAGCAGGTGAGCTTCAGCCGCACGATCCGCCTGCCGGCGAACAGCCGGCGGGAGGTGGGGCTGGACGTCTTCCTCGACCTCGACACCGAGTCGCTTCTCGAACGCTTCGAAGACCCGAAGACCGGGCGCATCCAGCGACGCGAGGAGGAGGTGGCCTACCCCGACGGCAGCTCGGTGCTGCAGTACACCTACCGCCTGCGCGAGCCGTTCCGCGCGCAGGTGGAGCTGTACGAGGGCGCGGGCGGCGGCCGGAAGCTGAGCCAGACCGAGATGTACAGCAACGTGGTGCACCCGGACGGGCTGGGCGTCTTCCTGGTGGAGGCCTACCCCGAGCCCTGGCGCCTGGAGGGGCCGACCTACCGGCGCGACGGGCACGAGTACGTCTACGGGGAGATCGACGAAGACATCCACCGGAAGGTGGAGCTGGCCGGCGGTTTCGGCGGCCGGAACGCGCCGCCCCCGGCGAACCTGGACGGGCGCTTCATCGCGAAGGGGTCGGCCCACGTGAGCCTTCTGCCGCGGAAGTGGGCCGCGTACCAGAGCGTGCATGCCATTGTGCTGGCCAGCCCGCGGGACCACTACGGCCTGTTGGGACTGGACCCGCTGCAGCGCTCGAGCCTGCTGGAGTGGCTCTGGTCGGGCGGGCGACTGGTGATCGTGCCGTCGGTGGATCCGGAGAGCTTTGCCCACCCGTTTTTCGAGAAGATTCTGCCGGTCCGCCTGACCGGCCAGCGGCGCCAGCACGAGGCCGCGCCGCTCACCGGGCGCTACGGCGGGGAGCTTCCCTACCGGACGGATCTGCCGCACTGGCGCGCCGAGGCGCTGCCGGGCGAGGCCGACCCCGCGATCGCCCGCGACGGGCAGGTCTGGCTGGCGCGGCGGCAGGTGTGGGGGGGGGTGGTGGGGTTGCGGGCGCACAGCGGCTGGGCGGTGGGGGGCGGGAGGCGGAACCTGGACGGCGGGACCGGCGGGGTGCGGCGGGAACGGACCCCGGGGCGGGGGCTGGGGACGGCCTGGGCGGATCGCGTGCCCGGGTTGATGCAGCAGTTGGTCGGCATGGAGGCGCCGGGCCGGGTGTTCGGGACGGTGCTGCTGGTCGGGTACTGGGGCCTGGCGACGGCGGCGCTTCGGGTGCTGCGCCGCCGCGGCCGGGGCGAGCTCGGCTGGGGGGCGATGCTGGTCCTGGCCGTCGTCGGCCTCGGCGCCGCCATCCAGCAGGGGCGCGCCGCCGGCGAGGAAACCGGGCTCGTCCAGGGCGAAACGGGGGTGAGCGAACTCGGCAACCGCAAGGGCGTGGCGAGCGCCATCGGGTTCGTCTCGGTCTACTCGCCGAGCGCCTTCACCGCCGACGCCCGCTTCCACAACCCCGACACGCTGGCCACCGCCTACGGCGGCGGGGCCGGGGAGGGGGAACGGAGCGTCCGCATGAGCGCGCTCAACGTGGAGGAGGGCGAACGCTTCCGCTTCCGCGGCCTGAGCGTGAACGAGCGGGAAGTCTTTACCTGCGGGACGATGGCGATGGCCGACTACGGGGAGGGCGTGGCGGTCGATTTCGGGTGCGAGGCCGAGGGCGTGGCGGGGGCGGTCGACAACCGGACCGGCCGTGATCTGATCGACTGCATCCTGGTGGCGGACCGGGCGGTCTACCGCATCGGGGCGCTGCCGGCGGGGGCCGTCTTCCAATTGAACGAGGCCCGCCGCGCGGAGGGCGACCGCCTTTCGAGCGAGGCCTATGGCGCGGGCGAGGCGGCGAAGACCCGCAGCCGCATTCTCGCGCTTGTCCGCCGTCCGCCGAAGCGCGACCGTCCGCACAACGCCGAGGCGGTGGCGTCCTGGCCGGCGACCCTTTACGCCTGGCTGGCCGAGCCGCAGGCGAAGGTGAGCTTCGGCGAAGACCGCGAACCGGAGCAGCGCGCCTGGCAGCTTCTCTGCCTGCCGACCGACCGGATCGAGGCGCCCGCGCGCGGGACGGTGCGGCCGCCGCCGGGAACGCCCGGGCTGGTGCTGCGGGACCACGGGGCGCGGCGCGCCTTCGGCCATCCGTCCGATTCGCCGCTGTCGCGCATGCCCCGCATCGGCCCCACGGGCGGAGCCGGTGGACCCTCGCGCCCGGGCATGCCCGGTGCGCCGGGCGGACCGCGGCGCGCGGCGCCGGACCCGGAGCTCGCGTTCCGGCCGGTGGGCTGGCTCGACGGGCAGGGGCCGACCTCGATCGAGGTGGGCTTCCGTCTGCCGCCGGGGCTGGAGGGCGCGCGGGTGACCGACGCCTGGGTGCACTGTGACGTGGTGGCGCGCGAGATGGTGGCCGAGGTCAGCGTGCTCGACCGCAGCGTCGCGAAGAAGGACAACGGCCGCCGCCGGGATCGCTGGATTCCGCTGGAGATGGAGATCGAGGGCGGACGGGCGCGCATTCCGGATCCCGAACGCTGCCTCGGCCCGGACGGCAGGCCGCCGGTTGTCCGCCTCCGCATCCGGCCCGAGGGCGGCCCGGGCGCGGCGCGGGGGCTGGCCGGGGCGGGCTGGACCATCCGGACGCTCGACCTGGAGGCGACGGCGCGCGTGCCCGAAAGGAGAACCCGACCGTGAGCATGGTGAAGACGCGGAAACTCCGCAAGGTCTACGGCGAGGGCGTGGTCGGCGTCGAGGGGATCGACCTCGACATCGGGAAGGGGCAGATCTTCGGCTTCATCGGCCCCAACGGCGCCGGCAAGACCACGACCATCCGCATGCTCTGCGGACTGCTCTGCCCGACCAGCGGCAAGGCGGAGGTGAACAAGATCGACGTCACCGCGGATCTGCGCGAGATCCGCCGCTACGTGGGGTACATGCCCGATCACTTCGGCGTGTACGAGGAGATGCGCGTCTGGGAGTACCTGGACTTCTTCGGCGCCGCGTTCAAGATCCCGCGCAAGGAACGGAAGAAGCGCATCGACGAGGTGCTGGAGATCACCGGCAGCAGCGCGATGCGGGACTACTTCGTCGACTCGCTCAGCCGCGGCATGCGCCAGCGCATCGGCATCGCCA
>CAZKKD010000449.1:0-3498 GCA_964553265.1 uncultured Planctomycetales bacterium
GCCTTCCTCGAACGGCACGTTTTCCGGCACCGCCTTATCGGCCGCGATACCTGCAACGCCCATGACCAGCAACACGGCAAGCACTGCGGAAATCCTGCGCAAACTCTGCTTCGTCCCCATGATTCGCATCCCCTGTTCTCAGACCGCCCCTCGGTTGTCCTCAACCAGATTCCGATATCCAGACCCGTCAACAGAGGAGACCTCCTTGTCCCCCCTCATTGAGCACACTGTCCCAACAAGGTCGGAAGGGTAGCCCGCTTCGGCTGGATCGTCAAGGAAAAATCTGCGGACAAGCCGAGAATTGTTAAAAGGATGATCGACTGCAACCGCATTTTAATCAATTGGTTCGGAAAAACGGCAGGGCACTGATTGGTCGGGGAAGAAAGGAGCAAAACTGCGCACACGAACGCCGGAAAGCCGGCTGGGGAAACCCTGGGGAAACCCGACGTTGCGGTTCCGTGGGCCGCCTCGGGGCGTCTGCCCGCCCGCGGCCGGACGCTGCTGGACGGTGCGGTTGAGCCAGAGGATTGCGACGCCGATTTTCGGAATTGGTTGAAGCCCCGCGTCCGGAATGGCCGATAACTCCGCAGGACAGGACAGACCGGCGGCGCGGAGGGCGCGGGACGGGTTCCGCGGTCCGGGGCCGCCGGCAGAGCCAGGGGAACCACTTCCATGAGCCTGCGACACGGGATCTGCCTGACGGCGCTGGCGGTGCTGCCGCTCCTGGGCGGCTGTGCCATCAAGGACGTCTTCACCAAGCCGCTGGCCGGTCTCGGCGCGTCCGACGACGATGCCCGGGGCGGCTATCCGCGCCGGCGCGCCGCAGCCGGACCCGCCGAGGTGCGCGGGGAGCGGGTCGGCCCCCCCCACGAGGAGCGCGACCCGGTCCGCCCCGAGACGAAGCGGCAGATGGGCTTCGAGTACCGCCCCGAGGAGTTCGAGCAGGGGGTCTATCGGCCGGACGAACTCAAGAACATGATCAACAGCAAGGGGTTCGACGGGCTGGCGCAGCAGACGTTTACGGAAGCGGGCGGCGACTTTGATGTCGACGTGGGCGCCGTTGACGGCGAGCCGACCATGGTCTATGCCAGCACGCGCTACAGCCGCACCGCCGACGTCTGCCTCCAGTCGGTCCGCGGCCAGGCCGTCACCGTCATCACCAGCGACGAGGCCGACGACCTGATGCCGAAGTTCAGCCCCGACGGCACGCACGTGGCGTGGTGCTCCAACCGCTACGGCAACTGGGACCTGCTGGTGAGCCCCACCCGCCGGACCGAGCGCATGCGCCCGCAGCAGCTGACCCGGTCGACCGAGGACGAGATCCACCCGGTCTGGAGCCCGGATGCGGCCTGGAGCGCCGAGCCGGCCAACGCGGCGGGGCTCCTGGCGTTCAGCCGCTACGACAGCATGAGCGGCGTCTGGCGCATCTGGGTGCTGGACGTGCGCACGCGGTCGCTCTCGGCCATCACGGAGGGGCTCTTCCCCGAGTTCCGCCCCGTTACCGAGACGACCTCCGACGGGAAGACGGTCTACCGGATTCTCTACCAGAAGTCCCGCAAGCGCGACATCCCCTGGTACAGCATCTGGACCATCGACGTCACCCTCGACGACACGGGCAAGGTGGAGGTGGCCAACGCGCCGTCGGAGATCCTCAGCAACGACCAGTGGGCCGCCATCAACCCCACCTGGAGCCCCGACGGGCGCTACATCGCCTTCGCCTCGGTGCGCAAGAGCCCCGGCGCCCAGTGGGAGGCCCGCATCTACCGCGCCGACGACATCTGGGTGGTGCGCATCGACGGAACGGATCTCACGCAGATCACGAGTCACATGGCCCCCGACTGGAGCCCCTGCTGGGCCCGCGATACCGGCCGCGGCAACGGCGGAGCCGGGCGGTTGTACTTCAACAGCCTGCGCAACGGGCACGAGAACGTCTGGAGCGTCTCGCCTGTCATCGCCGGCATGGTTCGCTGAACCGAAGGATCGTTCGCACCGGGGAGAGCGGAGCGAGCGGTACCGCCGGGCGTGGGGAGGGGCGTGGCCCTTCCAGAGTCCATGTCCGGCATCTCTTTGCCCCGCAGGCCGTCACGCCCCGACGCCCGTCCGCTTTCGCCAGGAGACTCCCATGCGCCGCGCCGTTCCGCCGCTTCTCGCCGCCCTGGTCGTGCTGGTCTTTGCCTGCGGGTGCGACGAGCCCCGCGAAACCCGGGCGCTCCACCGCCTGCTGCAGCCGGTCAACGCCCACGATGCGCTGCGCGACGTCGACCCGGCGGTGCTCGCCACCGCGCAGAGCATTGCCGTGGTGCCGCCGGAAAACCTGACCGGCGAGGATCACTTCGACGCCCTCCTCTTCGCCCAGAAGCTGGCCGACGGCCTGGCCGCCACCGGTGCGCTGGAGGTCCGCTATCCGCGTGAGGTCTATGCCCTTGTCGAGGACCACAACCGCCGCATCCGCCTGCACAACAACAATTTACAGAAGAACCGGCTCCTCGGAAAAGATCCCGAGTCCGACCGCCTGCAGCGCATGCGCGAAGACCAGGGGGATGTGGCCGCGACCGAAAACCGTCCCCTGCGCGAGCTCGACCCGGTCCGCCACCGCGAGGATGCGCTGGTGGTGGCGCGGGAGCTGGGGGTGGACCTCGTCATCCGCGGCGCCGCGACCGATTACGATCCCTACTACCGCCCCCGCGTTACGCTGCGCCTGGAGGCGCTGCCCACCGGCCGGAGCGCCGACGCGGCGCACGCGCTTGCCGAGCTCACCCAGTGGGGCGTGTCGCGGAGCCTCCGCAGCCCCACCGGCGTGGCGTGGACGCGTCAGCAGGTCTTCGACACCGCCAACGGCGGGGTGGCGCGGGAGGTGTACCTCTACGCCCGCAAGCGCCACACCGAAAAGAGCGCCTTCGACACCGAGATCTACCTCCGCAGCATGGACCGCTTCTTCGAGTTTGTCGGTCACACCCTCGCCGGCCGCGTGCTGGACGCGAAGGCGCGCGCGGCCGACCTGGCGCTCCAGAAAGCCGAAGAGGAGGCCCGCCGCCGCGGTCGCGAGCAGGCCGCGGTGCGTGCGCGCGTGGTGGGGCTGGTCCGGGGGGATGCCGTGCTGCCGGACGGCCGGGAAATCGTGACCAAAAACCTGTACGACCGGCGCGACACTTCCTGGCGCCGCGACGAGGTCGCCCGCCGCAATCCCGAGCAAACCCGCATTACGACTCCGCCCCCCGCCCGCGGGGTGGAGTGGACCGGCCGCTGAAGAGATTCCGGACTTCCCATCCACGCCCGATTTCCTGCCGGTCCCGCCATTTCGGCTGAACCCGGCGGCGTCGATTCGGCAGAAGCCCCCTCTCCCTCTGGGAGAGGGTTTCGGGTCAATACGGTTCGGTCAGGACGACCGGTGCGCCGTGGCATGGGCTTCCAGCCCATGATGTCACCGCCAAGATGGCCGTGCCACCGCCTAACTGAACCGTGTTGGGTTCAGGGTGAGGGAATTTCCAGTGCGCCCTC
>CAZKKD010000450.1:0-2663 GCA_964553265.1 uncultured Planctomycetales bacterium
GCTGGCGAGTCGCCTGGACAAGATGGCCATCTACGTCGAGCCCTGACCGGTCCGGAATACTGGCGCGCGGGCGCCGGACGGGCCGCCGGCCGCTGTCCGACGGGCGCCGCGCAAGTGCCGAGGCCGGAGGAGCCGTGCGCATCCGCGTGCGGGCCGGGCGGCCGGGGGTGGGAGCCGAGCATGCCGGACTACAACGAACTCGACTTCGAAAAGCCGCTGGAGGAGATCCGCAGCCGCATCGAGGAGCTGCGCACCGCCTCCGAACAGCACAAGATCGATCTCGCCCGCGAGATCCGCGCCATGGAGGAGCAGTACCAGTCCATGGCCCGCCGGGTGTACGCCAACCTGACCGCCTGGCAGGAGGTGCGCGTGGCGCGCCACCCGCTGCGCCCGCAGACGCGCGACTACCTGCGCACCGCCTTTCGCGACTTCATCGAACTCCACGGCGACCGCTCCTACCGCGACGACGCCGCCATCGTCACCGGCTTCGCTACCGTAGGCGACCACCGCGTGCTGCTGGTGGGCGAGCACAAGGGCCGGACGGTGGAGGAGCGCCATATCTGTTACGCGGGCTGCCCGCACCCGGAGGGGTACCGCAAGGCGCTGTTGAAGATGGATCTGGCCGAGCGCTTCGGCCTGCCCATCGTCACCCTCATCGACACCAAGGGCGCCTATCCCGGCGCCGGCGGCGAGGAGCGCGGCGTCGGCCCCGCCATTGCCGAAAACCTGCGCGCCATGAGCCGTCTGCGCGTGCCCATCATCGTCGTCGTCATCGGCGAAGGCGGATCGGGCGGGGCGCTGGGCATCGGACTCGGCGACCGGGTGCTGATGCTCCAGCACGCGTACTACTCGGTCATCAGCCCCGAGGGCTGCGCCGCCATCCTCTGGCGCGATGCCAGCAAGGCCCCCGAGGCCGCCGCCGCGATGAAGATCACCAGCCGCGATCTCGAAAAGCTCGAACTCATCGACGAGGTGGTGAGCGAGCCGATCGGCGGCGCGCACAAGGATCCCGACGGCATGGGCCGGCTGCTGCGCGAGGCGCTGGTCCGCCGCCTGGACGAGCTCGTGGCCGTGCCGGTCGACACCCTCCTGGAGGAGCGCTACCGCCGCCTGCGCACCTACGGCGCCTACGAGGAAGCGACCGAGGAGCGCCTGCACGAGGTGCTGGCCCCGGCCGAAGAGCCCGAACCGGCCCCCGCCGCCGAGGATGCCGCGGCCGACGACGACAACACCGGCAAGGCTGACGAAGCCGGCAAGGCTGACGAAGCCGGCGAGGCCGACGAAGCCGGCGAGGCCGACGAAACGGACGAGACCGGCGAAGCCGACGCCGGGACGCCCGCCGACGCGGTCGACGAGAAGGCGGCGGAGTGAGCGCCCCGGCCGCGCCCTTTGCCGATCGCCTCGCGGAGGCCTGCCGCCGGAAGCGGAGCGTGGTCTGCGTGGGGCTCGACCCCCGACCGGACCGCCTGCCCCCCCTCTACGGCCAGACGCCCCAGCCGGCGGCGTCGGTCGCCTTCTGCCTCGGCATTCTCGACGCGGTGGCGGACGTCGCTGTCGCGGTCAAGCCCAACATCGCGTTCTTCGAGGCCCTCGGTGCGCTCGGCGTGCCGGCCTACGCGGAGGTCTGCTCCGCGGCGCGGGCCCGGGGCCTCCTGGTGATCGGGGACGTGAAGCGCGGGGACATCGGCCCGACGGCGGAGGCCTACGCCGCGGGCCTGTTGGAGGACGGCCCCGGCGCCATCGGCCCGCACGACGCCATCACCGTCAACGCCTTCCTCGGCTCGGACGGGGTGCAGCCCTTTGTCGACCGCGCGGCCGCGAACGGGAAGGGCGTCTATCTCCTCGTCAAGACCAGCAACCCCTCCAGCGCCGAGCTGCAGGATCTGCCGCTCCGCGACGGGGGCACCCCCGCCGAGGCGCTGGCCCGACTGGTGGACACGTGGGGGACGCCGACGGTGGGCGCGGAAGGATGGTCCGCGGTCGGGGCGGTGGTGGGCGCGACGCACGGGGACGAGCTCGCCCGCTTCCGCGCGCGCATGCCCCGGACGCCGTTCCTGTTGCCGGGCTACGGTGCGCAGGGCGCGGGCGCGGACGACGTGGTGGGCGCGTTCGCCGCCGGCGGGCTGGGCGGGCTTGTCAACGCCAGCCGCAGCGTCTGCTTCGCCTTCCGCGAGCCGGACGGCTGCGACTTCGTCCCCGCCGCGCGCGCCGCCGCCGAAGCCATGCGCAACGACCTCAACCGCGCGCTGGACGCCGCCGGCGTCGGCCTCCCCGCGCCGGACGCCTGAGCCCCCGCGGCCGCCCGTCGTGGTTCGACTTTCCCCGTCGTTTCGTATTACTCTCCTGCCTTCGGTCGCGCGCACAGCCGGAAGACGATGTCATTTCCGGCGGCCATAATCCGGCGGCCGGTGAGGTCGCCCTGGCCGCCGTCATCCACCCCGTTGCGGCCCACCGAGTAGATGCGGCAGCCGTCCCGGGTCGGCCCGTAGCGGATGGGCGCGCCGTCGCAGGGGTCGACGGGCCAGGCGTCGATGAATTCGGGCGCGAGGGCGTCGGCGGATGCAGGGAATGCGCCGTGCTTGAGCCGGTACCGCTCCACCGCCAGCGCCGCCCGCACCACCCGCCCGCGTGCGCACGCTCCGCGCACCCGTTGGAACAGGAGC
>CAZKKD010000450.1:2673-3479 GCA_964553265.1 uncultured Planctomycetales bacterium
GGGGGTCCGGTGGAGGAGGGGGCGGGTGTGGCAGCGCAGGGGGGGGGGGGCGGCGGCATAGGACGGCAGGTGGTCGGGGGAGAAGGTGCCGTCGGAGAGGTCCCAGGTGGCGGGGGGTTGGCGTGCCAGGTCCAGGGAGGTTGCCATATGCTGCAGGGTGCAGATCCGGTCGGCCAGGTCGGCGCCGCTCCAGGTATAGAGCCGGATCAGGACGCTCTCAGGGATGCCGGACCACGCGGGGGGAAAGGCTTCCTCCCGCGCCATGGGGTTGTCGAGCGCATGGCGTTCGGCAAGGACCACCACCCGGTCTCCGGCCAGCGCGCGGACCAAAGCGTCGGGCGCTTCGAAGGCTATGGTCATGGCCTGCCAGTCCCGGCAGAAGCGGTCCGGCAGCGCGATGCAGCGCAGCGCATCCTCCAGGGTGGCGGCGCTCGTTTCCTCGCAGGCCTGCCGGACCAGGTGCGCGGTCAGCCACGGCGCGTTGTGGTAGGTCCGCATCAGCGCCTGCATGTTGCGGAAGGCGTCCGCCGCTGCTTCGGGACGCGTTTCCGCCGCCGCGAGAAGGGCCTGCAACTGAAGCAGCGTGAGCGCCTCTCTCGACTGGCGCAGGAACTCGGAAACGGAAAACCGCAGGTCCGTGAAGTCGACGGGCCAGCGGCAGCGCGCGCGCGCCGCCGCTTCCCCAAGGAGCCGCAGCGCCTCGGCGTTGTCGGCGAGGTAGGTGCGCGTCTTCTCTTTGGTGGTTTCGGAAAGCGGTCCGTCCAGCGAGAGAAGCGCCCTTCGGATGATGGGGAGGGACTTCGCCG
>CAZKKD010000451.1:0-3464 GCA_964553265.1 uncultured Planctomycetales bacterium
CGGCCCGGCATTGACGCGTCAACCCGGCGCGTCGCCCCAGTCGGGGCCGGCCAGCGTCTCGCCGTCGCGCAGGGCGGACTTGGGCGCCACCGCGCCCATCGCCATGTAGCGGACCGCTTCCCAGGCGGAGACGGCGGGCTGGCGCTCGTGGACGACCGCGTCGACGAACTCGTGGACCAGGTAGGCGTGCGAGCCACCGTGGCCGCCATAGTCGACCGATTCCTTCTCCGTGTCCCACCACGCCTCGACCACCGCGTCCGGCAGGGGATCGCGCATCTCCGTTTCGGTCAGCGTCCGCACCTCCAGCGACTGCGCAGTCCCCGTGGCATCGCGCCCGTTCGTCCGCCACTTGTTCTCGGCAAACGAGCCTTTCGTCCCCATGATGCGGAAAGCTTCGCTTTCGTGAAAGCAGCCCGCGCACTCGCGGAACTCACAGATCCGGACGGTGCTGCCGTTGCTCATCCGAAAAAGAGCGGTCTCATTGCTGAAGGCGTCATCGGCGAAGAACGGGTCCTCGTTGCGGTTGCGGTACCCGTACGCGGTCGCCTGCAGGGCGTGCGCCCCCATCACCGCGACGGGGCCACTGGTCGAGTGGGTGGGGTAGTGCATCGGCCCTCCCCGCACGCCGCCCGTACGGTAGGCTTCCTTCCGGGACACCCACTCCCGGCCGGCGGCGCCGGCCTGGCGACTCGCCTGCACCTTGCGCAGGTTACAGGCGGCGTCGACGTCGTGGAAGTACTCGCCCTCGGCGTAGACAAAGTCCCCGAATGCCCCTTCCGCCGCCATGCGCCGGCAGAACATGGTCTGGGCGTGATAGCGGGTGGTCTCGCCCAGCATGTAGAGCCGGCCGGTGCGCTCGCAGGTCCGCACCAGGCGGTCGCACCAGTCGAGGATCTCGTCCGCGTCCGGCGTCATGACCACCGGCACCGCGCTGTAGACATGCTTGCCCGCTTCCATGGCCTGGACGCACTGCGGCGCGTGGAGCCACGGCTGGGTGATGACCACCAGCGCATCGAGGTCGGTGGCGCAGATGGCGTCGAGCGAGTCGTACGCATCGCGCCGATCGAACTTGTCCGCCCAGTCCGGCCGATCCGCAAACGCCCGGATGCGCTCCGGCTCCCGATCGCAGAGGGCGATGCGGTCCACGGCGGGATGCCGCTTGAAAAGGTCGGCGAAGGCGCTCCCGAACGCGCCCAGCCCCACCAGTCCCAACCCGATCCCCATGACAACGCTCCTTTTCGACAGGCCGAGAACGCTCGGCGTTGCAAATTTCCCATCCGCCAGTTATGCTTACAGGGCAATGTCCGGTCGGTCCACGACCGGTTTCCGAGGAACGTTATGGATTTCCGGGATCATGTTTGACTTCGACGTCTCGATGGTGGAGCGCTTTGCCTTCGCCCAGGAGACCGCCTACGTCACGCCAAAGGTGCACGTCGGTTTTCACGTGCGCGGACTCCTCTGGCGGCGGATCGCTGGCGTGGACCAGCCCGACACAGGGCCGCACCTCTCGGTCCTCGCCGCCGGAACGCCAATCGCCTTTGCCTGCGACGAAACGCGCGAGAACTGGGTCATCCAGCTCGAGACCGAAGAGATCCGCCCGTCCGGCAGCGCGGATGAGGTCGAGATCCGCTTCGAAGGCGCCTGGATCCGGGTGCCCGCCTACGCAAAGGTTCCGCGCGAACACGTGGCCGGCTGGCAGGGCGAGTTCCTGCGGATGCGCGACGCCTTCCGCGACCCCCACCCCCGCAGCCGCCTGCGCGTCCGCGTCGGGGTGGGGAATGTCTTCCGGTACCTCCTCGACCAGCAGCCGGACGTGCTGGGCGAAACGCCGGCCGAGCACCTGAAGCGCCTCATCGCCGAGGACACCCGCTGCACCGCGTCCCTGGAGCAGTTGAGCGAACGCTGCGGCTACTCCGCAGACCACCTGCGGACGCTCTTCGTCCGACACTACGGGCTCACCCCCCTCGCCTACCGCAACCGCCACCGCATGGCGCGCGCGGTCCATCTCCTCGGCAACAGCGACCTGAGTGTGAAGGAGGTCGCGGCCGAGACCGGCTTCCGGCACGTCAGCCACTTCTCCACCCTCTTCCGGACCACCTTCGGCACGACGCCCAGCGAAGCAATCCAGCGCTACCGCAGCGGCCAGCCGTGGCGACCGGACGGCGCTGCGGACGCAGGCTCAACAAATGCGTCACCCAGCTAACGCAGCCAATGAGCGGCCGCCCCGCACGCCGGCCGCCGACTTTCGTAACGCACTGTAAGGGATAGGGTTGACTTAACTGAAAGATGCCTGATGGCGGGGGCAATCCCCCCCGATTTCGGCCCGATTCCGGCCCTCCTGCCCACCCCCCGCCGTCCGCGACCTCTTCCGCGCTTGACATTTCGGCTGCGGTCGCTTTATTGAGAGCGTTCCGCAACACGCGCACCGGTTCGAGCCGGCTCCAACGCCTTCGGCAAGGACAGGCGCCCCGGACTGGACCGGGCACGCGGCGGGCGACGGTCGCCGTCCGGCGGCGAGGCGCGACAGGCGGAGCATTGCGGTACGACGAAGAATTCACAGGTGAGGTTGTCCAGAGAAGCAAACACCAGAACAGGGAGAGGAACCACCATGAGCAAGCTGAGTGTCGATCATGTGTTCACGTCCGAATCGGTGAGCGAAGGGCATCCGGACAAGGTCTGCGACCTGATTTCCGACGCCATCCTGGACGCCTGCCTCGCCAAGGACGACAAGAGCCGCGTGGCCTGCGAGACGGCGACGACCACCAACTTCGTCCTCAACGCCGGCGAGATTACCTGCAGCGGCTGGGACGAGATCAACCCCGAGGAGATTGCGCGCAAGGTGGTGCGGGAGATCGGCTACGACAAGGAAGAGCTGATGTTCTGCGCCGACACCTTCGAGTACCTCTGCCGCATCCACGAGCAGTCGCCCGACATCTCGCAGGGCGTCTCGGAAGGCCAGGGCCTCTTCACCGACCAGGGCGCCGGCGACCAGGGCATGATGTTCGGCTACGCCAGCCGCGCGACGCCCGAGCTCATGCCCGCCCCGATCCAGTACGCGCACCACCTCCTCGACCACCTGCAGCGCATCCGCAAGGAAGGCAAGATCGGCTACCTCCGCCCGGACAGCAAGTCGCAGGTCTCGGTCCTCTACAAGGACGGCAAACCCGACCATATCACCACCGTCGTCATCAGTCACCAGACCGACGACGTGCCGCTGGAGACCATCCGCACCGACCTCATCAAGGAGGTCGAGGCCGTCCTCGGCGAGACGGGACTCCTGCGCAAGGACACCGAGTTCTTCATCAACCCGACCGGCAAGTTCGTCATCCGCGGACCGCACGGCGACGCGGGCCTGACCGGCCGCAAGATCAACGTCGACACCTACGGCGGCGTCGGCAGCGACGGCGGCGGCGCTTTCTCGGGCAAGGATCCGTCGAAGGTTGACCGCTCGGCGGCGTACTTCT
>CAZKKD010000452.1:0-3450 GCA_964553265.1 uncultured Planctomycetales bacterium
AGCAGCGCAATGGCCTCGGCTTCTTCGGCCGAGGCGGCGCTGGCCGCGAGATCGGAGAGACCGATCTGATGCGCCAGGAGGATCCGGCTGTCCCGGATTTCGGCCGGGAGCTCGGCATGCAGCAGCGGATCGCCGTCGGGCCCCTTGCGGAGGCGCGCGGCAAGTTCGGTCCACTCCTTGTCCGGGGCAATCGATTCGGCCGTGACGGCCAGGTGCAAGAGCGCCCAGCGCCGCCGCCAGTTCCAGGGGCCGGCGGTCCCGTCCGGCAGAAGCGTCCCCTCTTCCTCGCTCAGGGCCTCGAAGGCATAGTCGTTCTTCGCGAGGCGGCGCATGCACTTGCCGTAGATGTCGCGCAGCTTGTCCTGGCTGTCGGCCGCCAGGGCCGGGCTCTCGCAGGCGACGCGCACCGCGTGGGCGAAGAGGATGTGGTCCTCCACGCACGAGGCGGGGAAGAAGCTGCGGCCGTCCGGCAGGAGGCCGCGCACCAGCGCCCCCTTCTGCCCGGTCGTCCCGATGCGGATGACGCCCGCAACCAGCCGGTCCATGATGCGGTCTTCCTCGGGCCGCGAGAGGCCCAGCTCCAGCCGGCGCAGGTACCCCGACAGCAAGAGACAGGTGTGGTAGGCGCAGTCGCCCATCCCCGCGCCGATGCCGGCGGCGTTCGGCACGCCGTCGCGCGCCTCGTTGCCGCGGGGCAGCGTCTTGCGGGGGAAGTCGCCGGCGGGTGCGGCGTAGTCGTAGGTCATGCCGAGCTTGCGGAAGAGAAAGTCGTGCTCCAGGTGATCCAGTCCGGCGAAGACCGGCGGCGCCACGCTGGGCGCGTCGGGCGGCGGCGCGGCGTCGGGCTCGGCATCCGCAACGGGGGCTTCGGGCATCGGTTCGTGTTCGGGATTGGACGTCATGCATTCCTCCACGGCGCCGCCGGGCGGCGACAGGTCGTTGCGGCGAAGCGGGCTACTTGCCCAGCCAGAGCCGCATCGCGAGCGCCTGCGGCAGGCCGGCTTCGGTGATCTTCTTCGCCGCGGTCTCCACGTCGTAGTCGAGGCGGCGGATGGTGATGGTGGCTTCCGCTTCGTCGTAGATGGCGTAGGACGCCTGCGGGCGTTCGTCGCGCGGCTGGCCCACCGAGCCGACATTGACGATGGTGCGGACCTCGGGGTCGATCTGGATGGTCTCCTCCAGCGAGTAGGTGACCGGGTCGGTGCCGAAGAAGGTCAGGGGCACATGGCTGTGGCCGCAGAAGCAGAGCGGCTTGTCCAGCAGGCGGAAGTTGAACTCCGCGTCCCGCACCGTCTGAATGTAGTTGAAGAGCTCCGGCGCCTGCAGCGACCCGTGGACGAGGCAGAACGCTTCGGCATGCTCCACGAAGCTGAGCCCCCCGAGCCAGACCGACGACTCCTCGGAGAGGCGCTCGGCCGTCCACTCGGCCGCGTCGCGGGCGTACTGGTTGAAGAAGGAGATGTCCAGATGCCCCGTGCAGGCGTGGTCGTGGTTGCCGACGACCGCGAGGCTGCCGCGCTCGCGGACAAGACGGACGCACTCCTCCGGGTTGGCGCCGTAGCCGACGATGTCGCCGAGGCAGAGGTGCTCGTCGACGCCGTGGTCCCCGATGTCGTTCAGGATGGCCTGGAGCGCTTCCAGGTTGCCGTGGATGTCCCCGAAGATGGCGTAGCGCATGACGGCTCCGTTCCTGCGCAGGCGTTGCCGCAGAGCTTCAACGCCGGATGGAGAACCCCTCTGTCGTTCCCGTCGGCGGCCCCCACTGGACCGAGGCGTCGCGGATGTGCCGGCCCATCTCCGCCTGCACCTCGTCGAGCAGGCCCTTCACCTCGCGCTGCGGCCCTTCGGCGAAGAGTTCGACCCGGCCGTCGGGCAGGTTGCGGACGTAGCCTGCGACATCGTGCCCGCCGGCGAGATTGCGTGTCGTCCAGCGGAACCCGACCCCCTGCACGTTTCCCGAATAGTGCACATGCGCCGCTTTGCGTTGCGTTCCGGTGCTCATGCCGCCTCCTTTCCCTGCGGGGTCCGTCCGCACGCCGCGCCGCCCCGGACAGAAAGGGGGGCGACTGCGCGGATCGTTCGGACCAGGAGGCACGCAACCTTCATGCCACGCAATGCGAGCGCACGCCCGACGGTGGTGCGGCGTCGGGGCGATGCTACAGCGTCAGCCCACCGAGATCCCGGTCGAGCAGGCGCCCCGCCGCGGCGCGGACCGCGTCGGGCGAACCCTCGACCACATCGATGCGGATCGGATAGCGCTGGTCCTCGCCGGGGCCGAGCGCTTCGGACGGGCTGTGGCACTCGATCTCGCCGAACCCCTCGGCGCCGCCGGTGTCGTGGTTGTAGAGCTGCACCACGTCGCCGTTGCGATCCAGGTCGCCCTCGGGGCGGTCGCAGTGGATCGCGGTTTCCGACACCTCGAAGCGCTTCACGACCGCCGACGCCGTCCCGTCGGGGCGCGCGCGGAGATAGCCGATCGCACCGGTCGCGCTCGTGTTGGGCACGCCGAGCTTGAAGCGCCGTGCGCCGTCGATCCGGACCACCAGGTGGTCGTCGTGCTCCTCGTAGCGCTCCTCGGGGATGGGCTGGAAGTAGTTGCGCCAGGCGGGGCGGTCCGCCGTCGGCACCACGATGCACCCGCCCGGCACCACCTGCACGAGGTGCCAGAGGTCCACCGCGTGGTCCAGGAGCGCCCCGCCCAGGTTGCGCAGGCGGTGGGCGAAGTCGATGCCGAGGTGCTCCACCCCGTCGAGGCCGCCGGGCCGGTCGCCGACCGCGACGTCGCGGCCCATCTGCAGGTGCATCTCCGTGCCGTCGTTGACGGTGACGGTGAACTCGTTCGCCATCCGGATGGCGTCCGCATCGGCGCCCGCTTCGACAAGGTACGCGCCCGGGTCCATCGCCGCCGGGCAGGACCAGTCCTTCCAGTCCGCGCTGAAGTACGCGCCCTTCGGTCCGCCTTCCGGCGAGAGCCAGGTGCGCATGCCGCCGGTGTTGGCCGGCCAGAGCTGCGGATGGGCGGGGTCGGGCGCCGTCCAGAGCACGTTCGCTTCGCCGCAACCGGCAAAGACAATGCGCCCGCCCCACGCCGGCACGACCACCGTGACGCCGCCGCCGGGATGGGTGAGCTCGTGAAGCGCAACGCCGGGCCCGCGGGCGTACTCGCGCAGGCCGGTCAGGGTTTCCAACGGGGATCGCATGCGGTACTCCCTTTTGCCAGGCAACATGCGGAATCGACACTGCCGCCGGGCCGCGCCGGCGCCGGCGCCGGTGCCGGCGCGGACACGCATCCTACTTGCCCGATGCCCGTTTGTACAGAAAGAATCCCCGCTCCACCGGGGCCGCAGGGCCAGCGCGGCGCGCGCGGCGCATCGTCCGGCTGCCGGCCCGGTCAGGCTGCCGCCAGCCGCCAGATCCCGTACGCGTAGAGCGAGAAGAAGAGCCCCAGCG
>CAZKKD010000453.1:0-3450 GCA_964553265.1 uncultured Planctomycetales bacterium
CCCACGCGGCGCGTGCCGTCGCCCTCCACGATCCGGTCCACCCGAAGCTCCTCCGGCGCGCGGTAGTCGACCTCAAGCACCGGGAAGCGCGAGGCCTCGAAGGGCGCGCGGCCCAGCGACACTCCGAAGAGACCGCCCAGCTCCGTGCATCGCGCCTGCAGGCACCACTCTCCGCCATCCGGGTTGCCCGCGACCGGGTCGCGCATCCGTGTCAACTCGACCGCCGCGTCCACGCCCCACGGCGCGATCGCCCCGAGGTCCTCCTCGAAGTCACAGGCCGGCGGCGGGGGCAGGTCCGCGGCAGAGGGGGCCGCCGACGCGGGCTCGGGCGTGAAGGCGAAGCTCAACGACTCCGCGGCATTCCCGGCGCGGTCGCCGACGCCGATGCGCACGGGAACCTCCTCTCCGCCGGACAGACCGGCCGCCGTCGCGTCCAGCGTCAGTACCCCCTCCGCCGGGGCCCAGCGCAATCCCGGATCGCCCCACCGGAGGCGCCGCTCGCCGACCTGCGCGCTCAGTGAGCGCTCGTCGATGCCGGCCGGGCCGTCGTCGATGATGCGAAGCGCGGGCGGCGAAGCACCGTCGGTCTCGACGCGCTCGATGGTCGGAGCATCAAGATCGAAGGCGATCAGATCGGTCCCGGTGCGCGCGCCGGATGACAGTGCGACACCGGCAACCTCGCTGTGCGTGGGGATGACCCGATGCCGCGCCCGGCCCATCCTCCGGTCGCGATCCACGCGAGCGCCACGGGCCTCGACGCTCACACCGCGCGGCGTCTCTACCTCGACCGACTGCGAGGTCACGCCGCCGAGGTAGACGTTGTCAAGTCGCCACGAAGCGCCACGGGGGTTTCCGCCGATGCCCGCGCGCGTGTACTCCGGAACCGCGTACGCCGCGAACTCCAGCGCCTCCAGCACGACCGGCCCATCCGGCGCGAAGGGCCGCAGCAGCCCCAGCAGGTCCACCCGGGCCTCCCGCCAGCGTCCGTCGGCGCGCGCATCATGTACGCTGCCGGCGTCCTCGAACGCTTGCGCGTCTCCCTCCGGACCCGTCAGCGCGATACGATGGCGCTTGCCCGCGACCGTCGCGAAGATGTCAACGCGCACGTCCTCGGGGATCGCGTAGTCGAAGGCCAGCAGCGGATGCTCTCGCAGGTCGACGCCCTTCCACGGCGCGGCGAGCGCGAACGTCCCGCCCGCGGTCGGGTTCGTCGCGCGCAGGCAGCGCCCGCCGTCAGGCCCGTCGCGCTCGGCCAATGCCACCTCGCAGGAGCCCTCGGACGCCGCCGCCCAGCCGTCGAGGCCCGCCTCGAAAGTGCTTGCGCGATGGGGCGGCTGAAGCTGCGGCGCCGGGAGGCCGGTTCGCGGTATCGCCGTCTCGCGGCGAGCAATCGCCGGGAGCGCGTACTCGGATCCCGCCGCCGGTGCGTCCGTGCGTGCCTCGTCTACCAGGAGCATGACCGGGCCGTTCGGCGTGCGCCAGACGACGAGCTCTGAGCTCTCCGGCGCGCGAGTCAGGCCCAGCAGCGCGGCCAGGTCAAAGAGCGGTAGCATCTCTCCGGAGTATGCGGCCATGCCGACGATTTGTCCCCCGGACCAGGGGGTCGGGATCACCGGCGCACGCTCCTCAGGTGCGGGCAGGACTCCGGACGCTTCCACGGCCAGCCCCCGGCCCCCGGCCGTGAGCCACGCCAAGGTGCCGTCCTCGGGGCCGGGCCCCGGCCCCGGGGCGTCCCGGTGGGCTTCGAGGATGGGGCCCCCGACTGTTTCCGGGTCGCAGTAGCCGACAAAGCAGATCGCATTGTGAGGATGGTCGATCATTGCCGCGGCCGCCGCGTAGGACGGTGTGTGCTCGACCAGCATCCCGCTGGAGAGGACGTAGATGCCCCGCTCCTGCACGTCGCCGTCGGGCAGCAACACCTGGCGCAGGGGCTTCACGCCAAGCTCGCGAAGGATGCTCTTGCGGAACTTCACCAGCCCCGTCTTGCGCGTGAGCGCGTCGAAGTAATCCACAAGGTCCAGCCCGAGCCCGGAGGCGAAGACCGGGACGGCCGGCAGCTCGCGGCGCTTGCGCGCCTCGTGCAGCAGGGTGAGGATCTCCTGCATGCGCCCGAAGGCGAAGGCCGGAATGAGGACCGACCCGCCATGCGAAAGGGTCCGCGCAATCGTTTCCAGCAGCCGCGCCTGCTCCTGCGAGCGGTCCGGATCGGCCAGCGTCTCGGTCCGCCCCCGGGTCGTTTCCAGCACGAGGGTATCGACCTCCTGGTCGGGGAACTTCGCGCCGTCGAGGATGCGCTGGTCGCGGAAAAGCACGTCCCCGGTGAGGAAAATCGAGCGGTGCTTGTAAACCAGGCGGATCCCCGCCGCCCCGGCCACATGTCCGGCGGCGAAAAACGTAATCTCCAGCTCCTCCTGCTTCTCGTGAAAGGTGCGGGGATGGCCGAACAGCATGGGCAGGAGCTGCCCCTCCAGCCGCCCGATCTCGGCAAAGGTGTAGAGCGGGTACTCCGGGATGCCCAGCTCCTCACGCTGGCGCGACATCACGTTGCAGGAGTTGCGCAGCATACGCGGCCCCAGCGAAACCGACGGCACGCTCACCAGAACCCGCGCCTGGGGCTGGCGGCGCATCAGCACCGGCAGCGAACCCAGGTGGTCGAGGTGGCAATGCGTGAGCAGGATGAAATCGATCGAGCCGTCGGGCACCATGCTGAACTGGGGGAGGGCCGCCAGGCCGGTCTTCTTGGGGTGCATCCCGGAATCGACGATGATCCGGTAGGGGCCCAGTTCGAGCAGCAGGCAGTTCGCGCCGATGCCGGTCTCGTTGTTCAGGTCGGTGAAATGCATGAACGCGCTCACGGATGGGTGTGGGGGGGGTGGGGTGGGGCGGGGCGCTACGGTGTGGAGCGCGGGCCGTCGTCGGCTTCATCGTCCGCGTTCCTGAGGGGAATGGCCAAGGCAAAAGGTGGGATTTTTACATGAACGGGAGCGCCGTCGCCATCGCGGCCATGGAAGGCGCCCCGGGCCCAGCCTCCCTGCGCGGTGACGTGGTAGCTGTTGTAGGAAAACTCCTCGCCCGGCTCGATGCGCGGAAACTGCCCCACTATCCCGTCGCCCTCGATCACCTGCTTCGTTCCGTCCTCATAGTCGATGACCCACTTGCGGCCCAGCAGCTCCACCGTGCTCTCCGAAAGGTTGCGGATCGTGATATAATCCACGAATGCGTGGGGCCGTTCCGGCGGCAGGTTCTCGTCGTGGTGGTAGATCACCTTGTCGATGATCACGGACAGCCCGTCGGGTTCGCGGCTGCCTGCCATACGCGCAACTCCGTCCGCTTCCAGGCTCAGCCCCCCGCGACAATGCGCACGATTTCGAGGCGGCCGCCCTCAGCCCGTTTCGCCGCCCGCCCCCCCGCCTTGGTCGGCGCCGCCCCGTTGCGCCTCCCCACCACTCC
>CAZKKD010000454.1:0-3415 GCA_964553265.1 uncultured Planctomycetales bacterium
AAGCCCGCCTGGGCGCGCTGGAGGACCTTGAGGCCGAGTTGGCAAAGCGGACGTCCGCTACGGCGAGCGCCGTCGCGGAGACCGTGCTGCGCCAGCTTGTCAGCGAGCCGCACCTTTGGAACTACGCTCTCGGCCGCGAGATCGCGTTGCGCGCGAAGGGCGTTGTGGGCACAACCTACCGCATACTCGATGCGCTGAGGTCGTTGCCGGTGCGGGTATCAGGCTTGTTCTCGTGGGGCCGCCGGAGCAGAGGCGGCAAACAGGCGGCAGAACTGCTCGCCGACCGCTCGCTCTTCGCTGAGGATCTGGTGATTGCCGAGGACGCGCTGCGGGCGCTGTACCGGGAAGAGCGGAGCAAGGTGGGCGTGGCACTGGCTCGGGCCGGTTTCGGCGGCGAAAGCGGGGCCGACGGGTTTAGCGAGTTCTATGGCCGCTTGCGCGAGCGGGTGGCAGCGGCATTGCGGGGCCCTGCACGCCAACGGCTCGTGGCGCGCGCGCGTGCGCTGACGAACTCGCCGGGCACGCCGCCGTTCGACCCCCTTCCGGCGGCCTTGTTCGGTATCGCCGGCCACCCGGATGCCTCCCCTGTTCTCTGCCCCTGCGGACAGAACCGCCCCTTCATAGCATGCGGCGTGCCATTCGACAAGGGGATGGCGATGAATTTCGCGGCGGCGCACCCCCGCGGCGGCAGGCGGTCACCGCCACGCGGACAGGTCGCGCTCCAGGAGCCGCTCCAGCCGGTCCACCTCGGCGGCGAAGTGCTGCCGCAGCGCCGCACGGAAGGCCGGATCCAGCGGCGGGCGGGGACGGTCGCGGCGCATGGCGCGGTCGTACCAGGCGCCGATACCGAGGCTCTCGACCCCCAGAATCCGCCGCAACGCCCCCGCCGGACGGTCCACCCACGCGGGCGGACGCGTCAGGACCCGTCCCAGCGCCGGCCAGCGACGCGCCTTCGCCGGGTTGGCGTGCGCCGTCCCGGCCGCCGGCGCCGGCGCGAGCCCCAGGAAGTCCTGCACCCGCGCGAAGACCGCGTCGGCGTCGGCGCGGACGTCGTCCAGCAGGATCGGGAGCACCTGCGGCCGGGGAAAGACGGCGTAGAGGCGTTCCAACTGCGTGCCGAGGCGACAGGTCTCGTCGTAGAACAGCAGCTTCGGGTCCGCGCAACTGTCCGGAATCCGGTCACCTTCGCGCCGCGCCGCCTGCAGATCCCACGCGCGTCGGAAATCGGGCTCATCCTCGACGTAATTGAAGCAGAGCTGCTCGTGGAGAGCGGGCGCCATCTCGACGGGATCGCGGAGCATGACGAGGCAGCGCGCGTCGGGGGATGCCGCGCGGATACGCTCCGGCGCCTCCTGCGAGACCAACGAGTAGGTGCTCCCTTCCATCCGGATCTGGTCGCCGCGGTGATGCGCGAAGCAGTCGCGGTAGGCGTCCTCGGTGGTGACGTGCCGGACCGCGGGCGCGAAGTCGGTGCAGAAATAGCCCGGTTCCTTGGGCTTGGAGAAGCAGACGCCCGGGTGCTTGCGCAACAGCGACGCCAGCGACGTGGTCCCGCACTTCGGCGCGCCGAGAAGAAAAGCATCCACCTGCATCGAGCGTCCCCCGGACCGTCCCACGGATGCCGCACAGCCGACCGGTCCCGGACGGCGCTGTCTCTGCGCAGCCGTAACCGACGGGCCAGCAGCACCTTTCGTCCGCCGCCCGCATCCGCACCCGGAATCCTATGCCGGCGGACGCGGCGATGCAAGTGGCCACAGCGGCCGCGTGCACGCGCGGGGCGCGTTTCCGCCAGGAAAGGCGTTTGACGAGGGGCGCACAGGCTTTATATTATTTAAGGAACGCGCGAAGCTGTCCGCGGGAAGTCTGGAGGCTGCGGATGGCATACATACGCCGGGAAGACGGGGAGAAATGACGGCATGAAGACTCTGGCCGACACATCCGCGCATGGCCTGGCTGCCCCGTCCGCCCGTTGCGCCAACGGGGCCCCGCCGACACGATGCGCACGCCATCCCGTTCCGAACAAAGGATTTACCCTGGTCGAACTCCTCGTAGTGATCGCCATCATCAGCGTGCTGGCGGCGATGCTCCTGCCGGCGCTGCAGAGCGCGATGGCGCAGGCCCGGCACGTGTCGTGCATCAACCAGCTCCGCCAGCACGGGATCGCCCACGCGGCCTACCAGTCCGACTACGACGGGTACTTCCCCCAGCACGGAGGCATGACCTACAGCACCAGCGGCACGCGCGCCTACTGGAACAGCTCGCCGGAAGTGTTCTGGCGGTTCGGAAGCGATGCGTCCTTCAGCTACTTCACCGACTACCTGGAAGCGGACCTCGGCGCGAACCGGCAGGAAGCCCGGGCCGTCAACTACTGCCCGTCCCTGGAATGGGATCTCGACCGCTTCGGCCCCTACCTGCCGCACCATCCCAACAGCCTGCACTTCGACTACGACTACCGCGGCAGCGGCGCAGCCGGCTACGCATTCTACACCGGGCGGAAGTGGTACCACCTGACCCGGCCGACCAACGCCGAGAACCATGATTCCCGCCCGCGGCGGGGCGACCCGGCGGAGATCCTGGTCTGCGACCTTCTCTTTCGCAACGGCCGCAACGGCACGCACACCGAGGGGATCCGGTCGGCGGCCGTGCCCTGGTTCAACCCCCACGCGGACGTGAGCGCACAGACGTCGCGCAAGGAACGGGCGCACCAGGTGCTGGCCTCCGGTGCGGTGACGAGCTTCGCTTTCGAAAACACCGCAGGCACGCAACCGGTCTCCAGTCAGACCTGCCGGAACTACGCGATGGCGCGCCGCGTCGGACCGCTGCCGAGCACATACGCAAACGGCCCGTACTACGTCGACAACACCGATTGAAACGGAAAGGACACGCATCATGCGCACCACACATCGCTCGGGTCCAAGCGGTTTTACCCTGGTCGAACTCCTGGTCGTGATCGCGATCATCAGCGTGCTGGCGGCGCTGCTCCTGCCGGCGCTGGAGAAGGCCATGGCGGCGGCGCACCGACTGGACTGCCTGGGGCGGGTGAAGCAGCTCTACCTGGTCGCCTCGTTCTGGAGCGACGATCACGAGGGCCGGATGCCCTTCCACGGCAGCTACGCCGTCATGGGGAATACCCGCAGCCCCGACGCGTGGTCGTTCGTCGAACAGGACTACTTCCAGGGGGACCTGGACTTCTTTCTCTGCCCGGCCAAAGCCGGCCGATCCCGTTTTTCCGACAACCAGTGGTGGAGCAACCGCTACTGGCGCGCCGGCTACCCGTCCTACGGTTTTCCGGTCGGGAGCGCCGTCATCAAGGACCTGAACGACGACTTCTGGGTCTACGAGTCGAACCTGGCCCGCCACAAGCCGGACATGGCGATCTTTCAGGATCTCACCTCTCACCACGAACCGACCCACA
>CAZKKD010000455.1:0-3410 GCA_964553265.1 uncultured Planctomycetales bacterium
CCGCCCTTTGCTTCCCAAGGGGGGCCGGTTCGGGAACGACTGGTTTCTCCCCGCGAACGCGGGAGAACGGTAGACGCACGCGCCGACCATGCCCCTCCGACAGCCGCGCCCCCTTGTCAACCGAAGGCCCATCGCCGACAATACGTTCCGGGGGATGGGAGACCGGGAGCGCAGCCGCGGCCGGCCCGCCGTCCGGAACTCCACGGCGCGCCGCCCCCGGTCTGCCCGCGCCAGGCGCGGCGCAGCCGTCTCCGTTCGAACCAGGCGAACCGCACCCCGGGGGGACCGCCCATGCGCTGGACCGACAGCGACACCATTGTAGCGCCGGCCTCGCCCCCCGGCGGCGGCGAGCGCGCCATTGTCCGCCTCAGCGGGCCCGACGCCTTCCGCCTCCTCGCCGCCGTCTTCCGCCCCGATGCCCACCCGCCCGGCAGCCCTGTGCCGCCGGGCCGCGGACGGGTCGACGGCCGGGTCCGGATCCGGTGCCCCGTTCGTACCGCCGCGGCCCAGGACGGGTGGCTGCCGGGGGCGGCGTACTGCATGCCGGCGCCGCGGAGCTACACGCGCGAAGACGTGGCCGAAGTCCACCTCCCCGGCGCGCCCGGGGCGGTCACGAACGTGTTGCGGACGCTCACCGACGCGGGGGCGCGGCCCGCGGGCCCGGGCGAGTTCACCCTGCGGGCGTTCCTCAACGGGCGGCTCGACCTCGCCCAGGCCGAAGCGGTCGAGCGCCTCATCGCCGCCGGCAGCGACCGCGAGCGCCGCGCCGCGCTGGCCGGCATGGAGGGGCTCCTCTCCGCGCGCGTGCGCGGCTGGCGCGACCGCCTGGCCGACGCCGCGGCGCTGGTGGAGGGGCAGATCGACTTCGAGGAAGACGAGTTCGAGCCGATCCCGCACGACGCCCTGCGCACGGCGCTGGACGGCCTCGGCGCGGAGCTGGGCGCGCTCCTGGACGAGGCGGCGCTGGGCGGGGACGCCGACGGCGCGGCGACGGTGCGCTTCATCGGCCGCACCAACGCGGGCAAGAGCTCGCTCGTCAACGCGCTCCTCGGCCGCGACGCGTCCCTGGTCGCGCCGGAGCCCAGCACCACGCGCGACCGGCTGGACCATACGCTCGTGCTGGAGCCGTTCCACTTCGTGCTGCAGGACGCGCCGGGGCTCGACCCGGCGGAGACGGACCTCGCCCGCGCCGCAAGCGCCCAGGCCCGCCGCAGCGCCGCCGCACCCGCGTCGCCCACCGTCCCGGTGGTGGACGCGACGCAACCCGACGACGGCACGCTGGCCGCCCTCGCCGCCGACCCGCCGCCGGACCGCCTGCTGGTGGCCTTCCACAAGGACGATCTCCGTCCCCGTCGCAGCGCCGCATCCGACATCCGTGCACCCCGCACCGCCGGCTCCGACCTCACCGTGCGCGACGCGACCGTAACCGACGCCACTGCATCCGGCAATGCCGACTCCGACATCCGCGTAGGCGGCAATGGGAGATCCGACCGCGGCGGCAGCGCCTGCCGCCTGCCCGACGACAACGTCGCCCCAGGGGCTACTCCGAACAGCAGCGGTACCGCAGGCCCGCCGCATGCCGCCGTTACGCCTTGCGAGGGAACGCGTTGTGACCCCCCGAGCCTGCCGGCGGCGCTGGGGGTCCTCGGCGGCCTGATGATCGTGCGGGGCCTGCCGGCGGCGCTGGGGGAACGGGCCGTGGGGGTGATCCGCACCAGCGCGGTAACGGGCGCGGGCCTGGATGCGCTGCGGGACGCGCTCGTGGCCACGGCGCTCGACGATGCGGGCGCGGACGGCAGCGCCGGGACGCTGACGCGGCGCACCGCGGCGGCGCTGCAACAGGCCCGCGACGCCCTGGCGGCGGCCCGGCGCCAGCTCGGCACGGACGGCGAGCTGGCCCTCGCGGCCGAGGAGATCCGCGCCGCGCACCGCGCGCTCGGCAGCCTGCTCGGCGAGGGCTACGCCGAAGCTGTGCTCGAAAGCATCTTCACCCGCTTCTGCATCGGCAAGTAGCTGCATACCCCCCACCGCCCGCCGGCTCCCCCAATCCCGGCCGCACACAAGAGCCAAATTGCTTTCTGCCCCCGTCGAAACGCGACAGAAGTCAGAAACATGAGGGTCGGACCGCCACCACACCGCCCAGCCTTTATTGACCTTCAGAATGCCAATGGAACATCATAGCCTCAATTTGGCCTCCGCGAAACAGGAGCGCAACAGGTTCGGATTTCGGGATTGCGATACGAGTGACTCAAGGAGCTCTTGTTCGAGATGATCGAGATCGTCCGGAATGAAGTTCGGCAGATCGGCATACTTGCAATGATTCCAGACCTGCTCGTCCGGGTTGAAGTCCGGCGCGTACGGCGGAAGCCATTCGACCTCCAGCCAGTCCGCACCGGCTTCGCGCAAGCGCTTGATCGCCCCGCGATGAACGCTGTACCGGTCCAGCACGACAAGAAACCGGTTGCCCAGCTTGCGGTGAATGGCCTTGAGAAAGTCCACCACCTGCTCGGTGCGGATGTTCCGGCGATGAACCTCGAAGACCAGGCCCGGCTTGCGGCGCCTGGGCGAGAGGGTGACCGCGCTGATGACCGAAAGGCGGTCGTGTCGATCCCAGGACGGCTGAATGGGGGTGCGGCCCCTCGGGGCCCAGGTGCGGCGGACGGTGGGCTGGAGCATGAAGCCGGATTCGTCGGCCAGAACAATGTGCCGACCGGTTCTACGCGCTTTTTTTTATCCGTGGCCAGTCCCGTTTGCGCCACGCGGCGATGCGTTCCTCGTCGCGTTCCCGGGCGCGGCGTTCGGGCTTCTGCGCGCTCCAGCCGATCCGGCGGAGGATGTACCAGACCGACCCCGGCACATAGGTCACGCCGAAGTGCGTCTCGATCACCTCGGCCACGCTGGCCAGCGTCCAGAGTTCGTTCTTGTAGCCGTGGGCGCGCGGCCCCTGCAGCAGGAGCGTCTCCAGTTCGGCGAGTTGATCGGAGTCGAGTTTCCGCTGGTTGCCCGGCGGCGGCTTGCCGAAATATCCGAGGACACAATACGAGTTCTTCGGAGAAGGTTGACTTGTGAGGCAAAAACTTGTATTGTGTCCCCAGATTTTACCGTCAGTCGCTTGAGCCGCTCGGGTGTGAACGGGCGGGTCGAGGCTGTGCCCAGGTCACCATGCTCTACTCCGCAGGGCTGCCGTCGGTGGGGGGCTCAGGCTTTGCGTCTTGCTTTGGGGCGGAGGCCGAACCGTTGTCGCCTAGGGGCTTCCTGTCCGGCGGCGCCAACCTGTCCGCTTGCGCTTCGCGCGCTTCTGCTGCAGCGGATGAGTCGTTCCCATTTTCAGTGCTTGCGGATGGGCCGCCCGCGCCTGGTGGTTCCCATTCTTCCCAAGCCCTTCTTCCTGAGTTGGTCAAAGAAAACCA
>CAZKKD010000456.1:0-3392 GCA_964553265.1 uncultured Planctomycetales bacterium
CCGGGGGACCGGGGGGGCCGGCGCGGCGCACGTGTGGGACGACTGTGGGCGGCTCCTGGGCGGGGGGGGGGCGGGGGTCGACCGGGAGGGGCTGGGGCGCTGGCGCGGCGAGGGGCGGTTCGGGTGGGGCCGCACGGGCTGCGACGGCACCTTCCGCGTCCAGGCCGTTCAGCGGCCCCACGCCTCGGTGACCGGCGACGCCCCGACCCGGCTGAAGACGCCGATCTCCTGCGCCGGGGCCATGGTGGCGCCGCCGCCGCTTCTGCGCCGGCTGGACCTGCCGCAGGCGCAGGCGCTGCTGCGCGGGGCCGAAGCGCCCGGGTGCGGAGCCGGCGGCACCGCCGTCCGGGCGGGAAGGACCATGGGCGCCCGCTGGATCGTCCGGAGCGGGGAAGGGGGGGGGGGCCGCGCCGGCGGGCGGCGGCGGGGGCGCGCGGGCGACCTGCTGGCTCCGGAGGCCAGGCGGGGGGGCCAGGCGCTGGCAGCACCCATCTCGGCGGCCACGGCCTGCACCTTCTGGCGGGTGCCCACGGAATCGCTGGCGGGCCTCCTGCAGAACCGCCACGACCTGCGCCGCGAACTCTCACAGGCCATCCTGGCCGACTTCCGCGCCCGCCGGATCCCGCTGCAGGCGGCACTGACGCGGGCCGGCGCCTGGCCGCTGGCGCTCATCCGCCTGCGCGACCTGCTGGAAGGGCTCGCGGCCGAGGGGACGACGGGGCTTCTACGGGTTGGGGCCTCCGGAGAGGCCGGCTTCCTCACCTTTGCGAGTGGCGAGATCGTCGAAGCCAGCGACGGCGCCAGCACGGGCGAAACCGCCCTGGCCCGCCTGCTTTCGCGCGACATCGGGGAGGTCCGCCTGCAGGACGCCCCCGACCGCGTGCGGTCCAACGTCGAGCGGCCGTTGCGTGAGATTCTGCAGGCCTGGGACCACCACGCGCACAAGCCGTCACAGCCCCCCGCCGGCGCCCGAAACCGGGGGGATGCGGCATGAAGGAACGCTCCCGACTGGGCGACGCCGGGTGCGCCGGCCTGCTCGCCGGTCTGGCGGGGGCCTCCATTCTGCTGCTGCTCGCTCTCGGTCCCGACATGCCCAAGCCCGTCGCAAAGGCCGCCCCCTATCTCCGCGTCCCCGCGCCCCCCAGGGCCGGCGGCAAAAAAAAGAAGGGACCCGCGAAACCCTGGACACCGCCGAAGCCGACCGCTATTCTGGAGGAAGCACCCGGCGCGGTCGCCGAGGCCATTGCGGAGACCGCGTGGACCCTTGCCTACGAAGACCGCTTCGACCGGATCCGCCTCGGGGACGACTGGGAGATCATTGACGGCGACTGGAGCCTGCAGAACGACCGGCTGGTCTGCAACGCACCGAGCGGCCTCAACTGCATCGCCGTCTGCACCGCGCTCGACCTCGGCGAGACCTACCGCATCACCTATCGCTGCCGGTTTCGCCCGACGAACAAGCCGATCGTCGACCTCAGCTTCGCCGCCAACCTGCGGGCCGACCAGAAGAAGAATGTACTGGAAGGCTATCTCTTCCGCGTAGGCAGCTGGGACAACACCTACAGCGGCCTCGGCGGTCCCGAGGACGTGGAGTCGCTCAAGAACACCGACGTCCGCGTCAAGAGCGGCGCTTGGTACACCGTGGTCTGCACGCGCGTGGGCAAGCACCTGAAGCTCACGCTCGACGGCAGAACCGTGTTCGCCGTCCGGCACGAGAACCAGGGCGAGCTTCCCGGTCGACTGGGCGGCTTTTACGTATTCCGGGGCATCGCGGAGTTCGACTGGATCCGCGTGGAAACCCCGAAAGACTGACACCAACGGCACCGACACCCTCGCCGCAACAGGCCGCCCGTTCCCACCGGCGGCCCCGACAGTGGGAGTACCCGATCGGATGGAACGCAGCAGACTGACGGATCTCGGTTGCGCTGGCCTTCTGGCAGGTTTCAGCGTCCTGGCGCTCATCCTCCTGGCGGTCCTGACCCCGCGGGAAGAGAACGCCCAGGCCAACAGCACGGTCGCGGGCCTGCCGCCCGGGGCCAACATGCGCCCGGGCGCCCCCGGCAAAAAACCGCCGCCCAAACCGCGCCCGAAACAGCCCACCCTCCAGACCTGGTTCTCCGCCCCGGAACGCGCCGAGGCCGTCTTCCGGAGCATTCCCTGGGAACCGGTCTTCACCGATCGCTTTGAACGCGACGAGTTGGGCGAGAACTGGTCCATCGACGACGGCACCTGGTACCTGGAGGACGGCAAGCTCCACTGCGAGGCATCCGTCGCGGCCGGACACGACATTGTCTGCACCGCCGTCAAGTTCAAGGCGCCCTTCAAGATCACCTACCGCGCGCACGCCTCGGAAAAGGCGGTCATCCCGGTCGATCTCAGCCTCATGACCCACAACCCGGGCATGCAAAGGATCAGTAACAACAGCGGCTACCTCTACCAGATCGGCGGCTGGGAAAACAGCTTCGTCGGCATCTCGACCAACAAGCACTGGCAGGGCATGGTCAAGAACACCGACCTGCACATCATCCCCGGCAAGGTGCACACCATCGAGGCCTACTGCCACGAAAACTGGTTGATGCTCAAGTTCGACGGCAAGATCGCGGCAGCCGGTTACGTCGACGAAAAGCTCGACCTCCCCGGATACGAGCACGGCGGCTTCTACGTCTTCCGCGGCCCGTCCTGGTTCGACGATCTCGTGGTCTACAAGCCGCGCGAAGGCGCCGAACTGCCGCCCCCGGCCGACGTGCCCAAAGAGGAAGCCCCCGCCAAAACCGACAAAAAGGCCGGCAACGCTCCGGCGCCCAGGACACCGCCGAAGCCGGAGGCCGGCGACGACGGAACCGAGGTGTTCTGACCGCGGTCCCAAACCCGGTTGCTGCCTCCGAACAGCATACCCGGGAAGACCGCTCCGGCGAGCCGGATCGATAAGCCGCCATAAGCTTCTCACCAATTTGACCTTATGGCTTTTGCGATCATTCCCATCGCGCGCACGGCCGCAATCCGCCCGATTTTGTACAAAAGGGGCTCAAGAAGGGATGTAGCGGATCCGCTGATCGGAGTGTACAATGTATCGCGAGGGGGTCAGGGCGCCGCGCTTTTGGCGCCGCGTGATCGCAGGGACGCGATCGCACAGGCCCCGGCCAGGGAGGGAAACCGGATGGCCATCGCCATCTCGCCGACCATCACTCCTGTCGACGCCACGACACCGGCTCCGGGCCCCGCACCGGCAGCCCCCGCACCGGCAGGCCAACGCCCGGCCGCGCCCTCTCCTGCAGGGCCTGCCGCCGGGTCGCGCTCCCCGCAGCCCGCGCCCGCCAACGACCCCCCGCCCCCACCCGCCCCGCACGGCCCCGCCGTTCCCCCCCCCCCCCCCCCGTCTCCCACCGTCCCGC
>CAZKKD010000457.1:0-3359 GCA_964553265.1 uncultured Planctomycetales bacterium
GTAGGCCGTCTCCGCCACCGTCCGCGTCGTCCCGCGCAGCCGCAGCGCCGCGACGCGCATCCGTTCCCGCGTCAGGTAGGTCCGCGGCGCGCACCCGTAGGCCCGCCGGAACCGCCGCGTGAAGTAGTCCAGCGACAGCCCCGCCGCGTCCGCCAGGTCGGCCGGGCCAATGCCCGCGTCGAGACGGTCGGCAATGAATCGATCCAGCCGCGACCGTTGCGCCGGGGTAAACCCCCGCGCGCGCCCCTCCGGATCGTCCCCGAGCGCCAGGAACGACGTCGCCGCCGCGGCCAGGAGCCCGCGCAGCCGCGGCCCGGCCCAGGCGTGGCCGTGCGCGTCCAGCTCGTGGATCTGCTGCAGGATCGGCTGCAACTCCCACGCCGCGGCCACGCGCACCGGCGCGTCCAGGAACGAGAGGTGCTCGCCCCCGCGCACCAGCGAAAAGCGCAGATTGAACTGCCGCACCGGCCGCCGGGACGCCTCGCCGCTGTACTGGCGCACCGTCCCGGGCGGGATCCAGAGCGCCTCGCCCGCGCGCAACCGCTGCCGCGCCCCGTCGGTCCGGGCGCGCACCACGCCCTGCTCGACCAGCGTCAGGAGGTGCCCGTCCATCCGGTCGGGATCGCTCTCGAACCCGCCGCGGCGCGACTGGTAGCGGCAGACCCGCAGCGTCGCCGCGGCCGTGCCGTCGAGGAGCGCCTCCAGCCACGCCGCCGGCGCGACCGTCCGGCCCCGGATGGGGAGTCCCGCTTCGCTGGCCATGCCGGGATCCTACCCGGATCACCGGTTCGGTGCAATCCTTTCCCGGAAGACTTGTCTGGAATGTGGAGCGCTTCAGGTGTACGATCCATGCAGGATTCGGAGGCATCCGGCGAATTCAGCGCCCGGGATCGTGACGGATCGGCGTCGATCCCGGACATCCGCACTGCCCCGCATCCGGACAGAGACGTCGGCACGCGGAACCCCCAGGCGCCGGTCCACTGCAAAAAGGAGCGCCGCCATGGCCGCCCGCACCCCCAACATCCTCCTCATCATGTCCGACGAGCACGACCCCGCCGTCTCTGGCTGCTACGGGGATCCGGTGGTGCGCACGCCGCACCTCGACCGTCTCGCGGCGGAGGGGGTGACCTTTGACGCCGCGTACACCACCTCGCCGCTCTGCGTGCCGGCGCGGCTCAGCTTTACGGCCGGAAAATACGTAAGCCGCTGCGGCGCCTGGAGCAACAACAACCGCCTCGCCGCCGACGACATCCCCAGCCTGCCGCGCGTCCTGTCCGCCGCCGGCACGGAGCCGTGCCTCTGCGGCAAGATGCACTACGACCGGACGCGCCGGTACGGCTTCCACGACATCTTCCCCGAGGACAAATCCAACAACCACCACAAGACCGGCCGCGGCGGGCACCGCGCCGCCGACGACCAGACCCGCAACCGCGAGTCGTGGGAGGGCAGGACGGCGCAGTTTTTCGTCGGGGACGAGGAGGAATCGCCGGTCATGACCGCGGATCAACGCCGCGTGGAGCGCACCTGTGCGTTCCTGCGCGACCGCGGCCGGGATGAGAAGCCGTTTTTCCTGACATTGGGGCTCATTTCACCGCACTTCCCGCTCATTGCACCGCAGGCGTACCATGACCTCTACAAGGACCGCGTCCCCCTGCCGGAGCTGCCGGACGACTGGTTCGAACGGCTGCCGCTCAACTACAAGCACCTCATCTGGGGCTTCGGGGTCGATCCGGAGGATCGGGACATTCTGAAGAAGGGGCGCGAGCTCTACTGGGCGCTGGTGAGCTGGATGGACACCGAGATCGGGAAGGTGCTGGACGCGCTGGAAGACGCCGGCCTCGCGGAGGACACGGTGGTCATCTACACCAGCGACCACGGCGAGAACAAGGGCGACCACGGCCTCTGGTGGAAGAACAACATGTTCGAGCACAGCGCGCGCGTCCCCCTCATCGTCCGCTGGCCGGGACGCTGGGCCGGCGGGCAGCGGCGGGCGGGGGCGTGCTCGCTGGTGGACCTGACGCAGACCATCGCCGACCTGGCGGGGGCAGAGACGCCGGCGGACTGGGACGGCGACTCGCTGCTGCCGCTGTTGGACGACGCGGAGGCGCCATGGAAGGACCGCGCCGTCTGCGAGTACTACGGCCACAACATCGCCAGCGGCTTCGCCATGCTGCGGGAGGGACGGTACAAGTATGTCTACCACGCCCGGATGGACGACGACCACGGTCCGGAGCGCGAGCTGTACGACCTGGAGGCCGACCCCGGAGAATGGACCAACCTCGCCGCCGACCCCGCCCACCGCGAGCGCGTGGAGGCGCTGCACCGGACGCTGGTGGCCGAGCTCGGCCGCTCCCCCGACGAGGCCGAGGCGGAATGCCGCGCCGACTACGCCCTCGGCTACCCCGACGCCGTGGCCGCCACCGCCTGAGGCGGGGGCGCATCGCCGGCGTCCGCAACGCAAACGCATTGACCCGACCGACGCCGCCGATTATCCTGCATGTCGCCTGCAGGGCCACTCGGTTCTCCCGCTCCCGCTGGGAGAGGGCCGGGGTGAGGGCGTCCGTCTGTCGAAATCCCCTCACCCTGAATCTCTCCCACGGGGAGAGGGAAACCTTCGCCAAGGCGGGCGTCGTCCGGTTCAGAACGAAACGGCAGCATTGAACAACCCTGCGCCGCGGGCCAGCGGCAGGCGGGGCCTTCAGGGAGGTCGGCATGGCGGAGATCCTCTTCAATCACGACGGCTTCGGGATCCTGGAGGATCTGGGGCCGACGGGGATGACTGTCCGCGACGCCGAGGCGCTCCTGGTGGACCCGCTCGCGGACGCCGGGATCAGCCACATCGACTGGGCGATCTGCAGTACGGCGCTCCACAACTGCCGCACGCGGCGGGGGCAACTGCTGTCCCCGGACTTCCTGGGCGCGGTGGCGGTCGAGCAGCCGGCCTGGGCCGCCCTGCCGACCACCCGGCAGGCCGCGGCCGCCTGCGCCCACTACGCCGCCGGGGCCGAGGACCTGGTCGACCTGGTGGTCCGCCGCGGCCACGAGCGGGGGCGCACCGTCTTCGGCTGCCTCCGCCTCAACCACGCCAACAGCCCGGCCTGGCTGGACGGCGTGCCCGGCCCGCGCCACGCGAAGGGCATGCGCATCGACTTCCGCCACGCCCCCTTCCAGGCGTACCTGCTGAGCGTCTGCGAGGACCTGCTGGCGAAGGGGGTCGACGGCCTGACTCTCGACTTTGAGCGCAAGGCGCCCTTCTTTCCCGAAGACGCGCCCCCGGACGAGCGCCTGGAGGCCGGGACCGCCCTCGTCCGGCGGGTGCGCGAACGGACCGACAGGCCGGTCGCCGTCCGCGTCTGCCA
>CAZKKD010000458.1:0-3349 GCA_964553265.1 uncultured Planctomycetales bacterium
GCCGACGATGAGGTCGTTCTGCCGGGCGTAGCGGGCCAGGGGCGCCCCCCGGGCGGGGAAGTGCACCATGAAGAGGCTTGCGCTCGCGCCGCCGGCCGGGCGCTCGGCCGCGGCCAACGGTTCGGCGCCGATCCGGAACGGGACAGCGCCGCCGCGGAAGGTCTTGCGGGCGGGGCGGGGCCGGTCGGTGGGGAGTTCCAGCACCGGCGGCGCACCGTCCAGCCGGTCGCGCCAGAAGGCGAGTTGCTCGCGGCCGAGCGGTCCGGCCAGGCGCTCCCGCTGCCAGGTGGCGTAGTCGGGGTACTGGAGCGCCAGCGGCGGCGGGGCCGATGCGCCGGCGTAGTGCCGGCAGACCTCGTCGAAGAAGACGCCGAGCGACCAGCCGTCGGAGACGATGTGGTGCATGACGCAGCCGAGAACGCGGTCGTCGGTCCCGAGCCGGATGAGGCAGAGACGCACAAGCGGCCCGGTTGCGAGGTCGAAGGGGCGCGCCGCGTCCGCTTCCAGAAGGGCGCGGGCGTGGGCCTCGCGCGCGGGCAGATCGTCGCCCACCGCGTCAACGACGGCGAACGCCGGCGGCAGGGCGGCGTGGACGATCTGCCGGGGGCCGTCTTCGCCGGCGGCGAAGGTGGTGCGGAGTGCTTCGTGCCGGGCCGCGACCGCGTCGACCGCGGCGCGGAGGCGCGCCTCGCCCAGCGGTCCGCGCAGCCGGAGCGCGAGCGGGACGTGGTAGGCGGCGGTGTGTTCGTCCATCCGGTCGAGGAACCAGAAGCGTTCCTGCCCGTGCGACAGCGGCAGCGGACCGTCGCGCGGGATGCGGGGGATGGCTTCGACGGCGGGCACCGGGGGCGTCGTCGATCCCTTCGCGGCCTGCAGCTTGCGCAGGACGAGGGCGCGCTTGGCGGGACTGAGTGCGGCCAGCCGGGCCTGGAGGTCGTCGGGTCCGTTCATGCATCGTTCTCCAGCGCGGAGAGGGCGTCCGCGTCGGAGAGCCCTTCGACCTCGGCGAGGGCGGCGGCGAGGGCGGCTTCGTCGGTAGCGTCGGCGCCGGCGGCATCAATAGCGTCGGCGAACGCCGCGAGCGTCGGCGCCTCGAAGACGGTCCGCACCGGCAGTTCGACTCCGATACGGTCGCGCACCCGTGCGATGACCTGGGTCGCCAGAAGCGAGTGGCCGCCGAGGCGGAAGAAGTTATCGTGTGCGCCGATGGGCTCGACCTGCAGCACCTCGCTCCAGATGGCGGCGAGCGCCGCCTCGGACGGGCTGCGCGGCGGGACGAAGGCCTCGGCCTCGGTGTCGGCGCCCGGGCGGGGCAGGGCGTCGCGGTCGACCTTCCCGTTGGGGGTGAGCGGGAGCCGGTCCATTCGCACCACCGCGCCGGGGACGAGGGCCTCCGGCAGGCGCTCGGCCAGGCGGGTGCGGATCGCGTCTGGCGTCAGCGCGTCGTCAGCCACCACCCAGGCGACCAGGCGCGCGGCGGCGGCGCGGCGGTCGCGGATGCGGTAGCCGATCTCGTCCAGGATGGATGTGACGGCGGGCAGGTCGACCGCCTCGTCGAGATCGGCGAGCGCGGCCTCGCGCGTCATGTGGCCGAGGCGGACCTCCCAGCAGTTCGGCAGCGCGTAGTTGTGGAAGCCCCGTTCGCAGCGGTGGACGTGGATGCCGACGTCATTGACGCGGCAGTTGGTGGTGCAGCCGGCGCGGTCGAGATCCATCCAGGGGGTGTGCTCGCGGAGATAGGCAAAGATGCGCTCGCGGGTGACGTCGGTGTAGCGGTAGAAGTCGACGAAGCGGACGCGGTCGAAGAGGGCGTCCTCGTCGAAGCGGTCCCCGGCCAGGAGGCGGGCGACTGCATCGTCCATCCGGTGGTAGGCCTTTCGTGCTTCGAGGACCTGCGCGTCGACCTGCGCGATGTCGACCTCGCCCCCGCGCAGGAGCTCGCCGAGACGCGTCTCGAAGATCTGGCCGCGCGAAAGCCCGGTAACGACGAAGGGGATGCGGCGCCGCTCGGCCTCCTCGACCGCGAGGGTGTAGACGGTCTTGAAGCAGGAGTTGCAGACGTTGCTGTAGCGCTCCAGGCTGTCGCGGAAGATGGCGGGCATGTGGTCGGTCCGACCGTAGACGTGATCGACGTCGAGGGCCTCGACGGTACGGCGGATGTTCTCCTTCGCGTGGTCCATCAGGTAGCCGTTGTCCAGGGTGAAGGCGAGAATGCGCAGCCCCTGTTCGGCGAGGCGGAAGAGCATGTAGGTGGAGTCCTTGCCGCCGCTGAAGAGGACGAGGCAGTCGTAGGGCGCGTCGGCGGCCGGCGCGCCGTCGGCGAAGAGGGCCTGGAGGTCGTCCATCGTGCCGAAGTAGTCCATCAGGCGGTCGCGGTGCGCCTCGAAGCGCCGGCAGGTGACGCAGACCCCCTCGGCGTCGAAGGCGGCGTCGGGGTGGTTCTCCGGCAGGCCGCACCGGACGCAGTGGCGCAGGGGGGCGTCCTCCCGCGCGTCGCCGACCAGGTCGACCACGCAGTCGCGCACGCCGGGGAGGCGGCGGATTTCGTTCTCGATCTCGCCGAGTTCGATGCGGTGGCCGCGCAGTTTGACCTGGTGGTCGACCCGGCCGAGGTATTCGAGGATCCCGTCGTCGCGCCAGCGGGCGCGGTCGCCGGTGCGGTAGAGGCGGCCCGGCGCGAAGGGGTTGGGCACGAAGCGCTCCGCCGTCAGTTCGGGCCGGTTGTGGTAGCCGCGCGCCACGCCGTCGCCGCCGACGCAGAGTTCACCCGCCGCGCCGACGGGGGCGGGGCGTCCGTAGCGGTCGAGGACGTAGAGGCGGACGTTGGCCGCGGGGACGCCGATGGGGACGGAGACGCCGGTGTCGCGGTCGGGGGCGTAGCGGTGGATCATGCAGCCGACCACGGTTTCGGTGGGGCCGTACTCGTTGCAGATCTCGACGGGGGAGCGGAAGGTGCGCGTGACCGCGGCGCAGAGCTCGGTCTTGAGGTCTTCCCCGCCGAGAATGAGGCGCCGGATGCGCGCCGGGGCGAAGCCGAGCTCGCGCACCATCTGCAGGTGCGACGGGGTGAGCTTGACGACGTCGACAGCGTCGTCGCGGAAGACGCGCTCGACCGGCAGGCCGCGGGCGTCGTCCTCCGGATAGACCACCACGCGCCCGCCGGAGACGAGCGGGGTAAAGATGCTGGTGACCGTCAGGTCGAAGGAGAGCGAGGTGAAGAGCGGCCAATCGAGCGGCTCGCCCTGCTGGTACACCTCCTTCGCCCACCAGATGTAGTTGGTGAGCCCCTGGCGGCGGATCATCGCGCCCTTGGGCCCGCCGTCGAGCCGTGCGATCCCCGCGCGCTTGC
>CAZKKD010000459.1:0-3339 GCA_964553265.1 uncultured Planctomycetales bacterium
AGGAAGTGCCGGAACGCAGACACCGGGCGGGACAGGACGCCGGCGCCGCCGATCGGCCCGCTTCCGGTTCGGAAGCCCGCGGCGCCGCGGGCAACGGCCAGCCGGACGTGGACAACGAAGAGGTGAGCGCCATCCTCATGCGTGCGCTGCAACTGGAACGCGACGCCCAGAACCGCCTCGGCGAAGACAGCTTCATCGCGATTGCCGCCGAAACCGGCGTGGACCCCGACGTGGCGCGCAAGGCGTTCCGCCTCCACCGCGAGCAACGGGCCGAAACGGCGACCCGCCGACGCAGGCTCCTGCAGGGGAGCGCCGCAGCCGCGGGGGTGCTGTTGCTGCTGTCGGCGTTGCTCCTCACGGCCGCCCCGGACAAGACCGACCGCGCCGTGCGCCTGGACGGTGCGGACGCGTCCGCCGGGGTCCCGCGTGCGCCGTCGGCCCGGTCGCCCCTCTCCGCACGCTGGCGGACGCTGGGCGCCTCCTGGACGAAGCTGACGCTTGCGCTGGAACGCGAGACCGACATTCTCGTCGTCCGCGTCCGGGACGGCGGAACGGCCTGGGTGCGCGTGGGCGAAGGGGGGGCTCCGATGCAGGCGCCCGGCGTCCTCTGCCGGCGCACAGGGACCACCGGCCCCGTCTATGCCCGTGCCGCACCGGACACCGAGACGGTGCATCTGGCCGCGGCGGTGGCGGAGCCGTTGCGGGTCGCCGCTCTGCCGTTTGGCGACCAGGCGGCCGACGGTCCGACGGCCGAGATGGCCTCCGCCCTTGGTGACGTGGTGGCCACCCGGCTGGTCGAAGCCGACGTGTTTCAGGTGGTCACCCGGACGCAGGTGGACAAGGTGATCGCCAACCTCGATCTCGAACAGTCGGCCTACTTCGATCCCGCGACGGCAAACCGGCTCGGGCGGCTGCTCGGGACCGACTGCCTGGTGGTCGGTTCGGTGCAGAAGGCGGGAGCGCGCTACCGGATGGCGGCCCGCTGCCTGGACGCGGAGAGCGGCGAAGCCTGTGCGCAGGCGGTCGTGGACGGAGACGCGGCCGAGGTGTTCGAATTGCAGGACCGCCTCTCCTCGCATCTCATCGACCGCCTCTGTCGCGCCGAGGTCGAGCGGCTCCTTCCTCTTCCATAGCGGGAGCGGCGCCATGCTGCGCATGTTGCTTCGCCGGATCGCCTGGCTGGCCCTGCTGGCCGCTTCCTGGGGGACGGCGTCCGGGGGGGAGACGCGGGAGCTTGCGGTCTTCACCTTCGACAACCTGACCGGCAGCGACAAACACGCCTGGGTCGGCACCGCCTTCGCCGAGGCGCTCAGCACGAAGCTGGCCTGTCTCGACCGCATCCGTACCCGCAGCCGGCGCGAGATTGCGGACCTGGTGCGCGTGCATACCCTTGCGCCCGTCGATCTCCAACCGACGGCGGCCGACCGTCTCGGCGGGCTCGTGCGCTGCGATCTTCTCGTCTTCGGTGCGGTGCAGGCGGCCGGACCGGTGGACGCCCCCCGGACGCCGCTCCGGGTCACGGCGCGGCTGGTGGGCGTACGGACCGGGATCGTCGCCGAATCCGTCCAGGTCGACGGAGAGATGGGCCGCCTCCTGGATCTCCAGACCCGGATGGCGCTGGCTTTTGCCGCGCGCCTCGATCCGGAGATCTCCCTGTCCGAGCGCGCCGGCATGGCCGAAAACGGAACCGAGGACCTCGCCGCCTACCGGGCCTACAACGAGGGGCTTCGCCTTTTGGATGCGGAAGCCTTCGTCGAGGCGATTGCGCAGTTCCGGGAGGCGATGGCGCGCCACCCGGGCATTCTCTACGGCGACGCGCACCACGCCCTCGGCCTCACCTTTCTCCGAAGCGGACGCGAGGCCGAAATGCTGAGCGAATTCAGCGGTGACGTGGCCAGACTCATCCCCATCTGGTTCCGCCTGGGCCAGGCCTCCGCCCGGGCCGGCCAGCGGAAGCAGGCCATCGAAGCCCTTCGCACCTTTGTCCAGTACACGGCGCACCGCCATACGCCCTGGCGGTACGATTGCGCCGGCGGTCGCTCCCGGCTCATTCCGGACAGCGGAACCCACCTCGCCCTCCTGGACGAAGAGAAGCGCCTCCAGTTGCTGGACGGGACGTCGGGGCGTCTGCTGTGGTCTCTGCCCGATTCCGCGGCCGTCGGGCCCGTGGCGCCCGGGGGCGGACTTGTCTGTTACGCAACGGGGGCGCAGCGCCTGCTCTGCCGGGTTCTCCACACAAAGGCCGTGCGCTGGTCGATTCGGACCGACGCCGCCATCACGTGCGGTCCCGTCCTCTGCGAGCGGGACGGCGTCTGCCTCTACGCCCTGGCGTCGGGCGCCCTCGTCTGCGCCGACCTCGCGGACGGAACGACGCGCTGGACCACGCGGGCCGAATCGCCGCCCGCGCGGCTGGGCGCGCTGCCCGGAACCGCCATCCGGGCCGATGCGGGGGGGAACCTGCTCGCCCGGTCGCTCCTCGACGGCCGACGGCTCTGGCAGGCAACCCTCTCCATGCCGGCGCTGCACATGCTTGCCGGGCCCGATGCGGCGCTTGTGCTCGACCGGGCCGGAACGCTCCACTGCCTTGCCTCATCGGACGGTCGTGCGCTGTGGCAACAGGTTGGTCTCGATGCGAAAGGCTGCAGGCCGATCACCGTCGAGGACCGGGTCGTGGTGCCGACAGCGGAGGCGCTGGTGGCGAAGGACCGCCAGGGCCGGACGCTGTGGTCGCGCGCGGACCTGGCGGGCACGCGCCACCTCGCTTCCGGCGGCAGCCGGATCGCCGCTTCCCTCGACGGGCTGTCGATCCAGCTCCTCGATCCGGCGACGGGCGAGACCGACGAGGTGCGACGCCTTCCGCACCGCCTGCGCGCCCTGCATGGACAGGGAGCGCGGGTGCTGGCCCTGTTGAAGAACGGCGCCCTTCTCGCCCTCGGCATGCCGGGCACGGCCCACGCCCCCAGCGATCTCGACGGCTATCTGCTTCTGGCGAAGACGCTCCTGGAAGACGGTCACGCCGACGAAGCCCGCCGGACCTACCGCCTCATCCTCGAGCGGATCGAACCGGCATCGCTGGCGGCGGCGCAGGGCCTCCTCTCCGCCTGTGAGCAACTCGGAGCCCCCGGGCCCGTCGCAGCCGCACGCAAATCCCTGAAGGCCATCGAAGCGGAGCATCCCGAGTAACGCAGGCGCCGCCCGGGACAGCACTTCGCCCCGCCGCCTCCGCCGCGTTTGCGGCCCGGTCTGGCCCAGTCCGGCGAACCCAAAACAACGGTGCGCGCGTTCCGCCCTTTGCTTCCCAAGGGGGGCCGGTTCGGGAACGACTGGTTTCTCCCCGCG
>CAZKKD010000460.1:0-3337 GCA_964553265.1 uncultured Planctomycetales bacterium
CGCGGCCGCCCCGGCAACGCCTTCCCGCTCCCTGGGGGAGGGGGCCAGGGTGAGGGGTTTGCGCCAACCCGGCCTCCCTCCCCCCGACCCTCTCCAGGCGGGGGGGGGAGAAGGGGGCGGTCCCGTATCCGACCAAGCCGTATCCGTCCAAGCCGTATCCGACCAAGCCGTATTCGACCAAGCCGTATCCGTCCAAGCCGTATCCGTCCAAGCCGTATCCGTCCAAGCCGTGTCCGACCAAGCAGTGTCCGACCAAGCAGTGTCCGACCAAGCAGTGTCCGACCAAGCAGTCTGCGCCCAGACTGCGTCCAACCGGGCGGCGATCGAGGACTGGCTGATCCGGCGGATGGCCGAGCGGATGGGGTGCGCGCCGACCGGTATCGATCCGACCGAACCGTTTGACCGCTACGGGCTGGACTCGCCGGCGGCGGTGGCGCTCACCGGCGAACTGGAGGACCGCTTCGCCTGCACCGCCTCGCCGACCGCGCTCTACGACTTTCCCACCATCCGCCGGCTGGCCGCCCACCTGGCCGACCAGCCGGACCGGGACGGCGACCGGCCGTCCGCCGAAGCGCACGAGAACGCCATCGCCATCGTCGGGCTGGGCTGCCGCTTTCCGGGCGCGGACGGGCCGGACGCGTTCTGGGACCTGCTCCGGGACGGCGTGGACGCGATCCGCGAGACCCCGGCCGACCGCTGGGACGTGGACGCCTGCTACCACCCGGACCCGGCGACGCCGGGCAAGCTGAACACGCGCTTCGGCGGCTTCCTGGACGGGGTGGCGGACTTCGACGCGCCGTTCTTTCACATCTCCCCGCGCGAAGCCGAGGTGATGGACCCGCAGCAGCGCCTGGTGCTGGAGGTGGCGTGGGAGGCGCTGGAGGACGCGGCGCTGGCCCCGCCGGCGCTGGCGGGGACGGCGACGGGGGTCTTTGTCGGGATCAGCGGTTCGGAGTTCGCGCGCGTGGCGCTGCGGCGGGCCGACCAGATCACGACCCACGCGAGCACGGGCGTGAGCACCAGCGTCGCGGCGGGCCGGGTGGCGTACCTCCTGGACCTGCGGGGGCCGGCGGTCTCGGTCGACACGGCCTGCAGCAGCTCGCTGGTGGCGGTCCACCAGGCCTGCGAAGCGCTCCGGAGCGGCGCCTGCGACCTGGCCCTCGCCGGCGGGGTGAACCTGATCCTCTCGCCGGACGGGACCATCGCGCTCTCGCAGGCGCGGCTCATGGCCCCGGACGGGCGCTGCAAGGCCTTCGACGCGGCGGCCGACGGCTACGTCCGCGGCGAAGGCTGCGGCATGATTGTCTGCAAGCGCCTGGCCGACGCCCGGCGCGACGGCGACCCCGTCCGCGCCGTCATCCGCGGCTCGGCAGTCAACCAGGACGGCCGGAGCAACGGCCTGACCGCCCCGAACGGGCCGGCCCAGCGCGCCGTGGTGCGCCAGGCGCTGGACCGGGCCGGGGTGGCGCCGCACCGCATCGGCTATGTCGAGGCACACGGGACCGGCACCGCACTCGGCGACCCCATCGAGGTGAACACGCTCCTGGACCTCCTCGGCCGCGACCGGGCCCCGGACGCGGTCTGTACGCTCGGGTCGGTGAAGACCAACATCGGGCACCTGGAAGCGGCGGCGGGGATCGCGGGCCTGATCAAGACGGTGCTGGCGCTGGAGCACGAGACCCTCCCCCCGACACTCCATCAAGAGACGCTCAATCCGCTCATCCGCATGCAGGGCGCCCCCTTCCGCATCGCGACCACAGCGACCCCGTGGACGGGTGCCCCGGTGGCGGGGGTGAGCAGCTTCGGCTTCAGCGGGACCAACGCGCACGTCGTCCTGGAACGCGCCGACACCGCGCCGGCCCCCGCGCCCGACGACGCGGCCCCGCCGGAACGGGGGGCGCATGCGCTGGTCCTCTCGGCGGCGACCCCGGCGGCGCTGACGTCGCTCGCCGGACGGCACGCCGCACGCCTGGCCAATCTGCCGCAAACGGACCTGCCCCACTACGCCCACACGCTCCGGACCGGCCGGCAGCCCCTGCCCGAACGCCTGGCCGTCGTCGCCGCCACCCCGGCGGAAGCGGCCGACGCGCTCGGCCACGCCGCGGCGGGCGATGCCGACCCGCGCGTCCGGACCGGGCGCGCCGCCGGGGGCGGGCCGCGCGTCGCCTTTCTCTGTTCCGGCCAGGGCGCACAGTACGCGGGGATGGCGGCGGACCTGGTCGCCACCGAACCGGTCATCCGCGAGACGCTCCGCGCGGCCGCGGAAGCCTGCCCGTCCTGCGGCGGGGCGCCGCTCTGGGACCTCCTTACCGGCGGACCGGAGACCGAAGCGCTGCTCCGCGAGACCGCCTGCACGCAGCCGGCGCTCTTCGCGCTGGAGGTGGCGCTGGCGCGGCTCTGGGAAGCCTGGGGCGTGGCGCCCCGCGCGCTGGCGGGCCACAGCCTGGGCGAGCTGGCGGCCGCGTGCGTGGCGGGGGTCTTCTCCCTCGCCGACGGAATGCGGCTGGTGGCCGAACGGGCGCGGCTCATGCAGGCAGAGCCCCCGGGCGCGATGCTGGCGGTCCTGGCCGATCCGGACGCGCTCGACGACGCTCTCGGCGGCGCCTGGCCGGACGGGGTGGACCTGGCGGCCGAGAACGCACCGGAGAGCACGGTGCTGAGCGGGCCCGCCGAGGCCATCGACCACGCCGCCGGCACGCTCGAGGCCGCGGGCCTGGCGGTGCGTCGGCTGGCGGTGTCGCACGCCTTCCACAGCGCGATGATGGACCCGATGCTCGACGCCTTCCGCGCAGTCCTGGCTACCGTCCCGCTCCGGGCGCCGGAACGGACGCTGGTCTCGAACCTGCCGGGCGCGCCGGTGGGCGACGAGGCGGCGGACCCGGACTTCTGGATCGAACACGTCCGCCGGCCGGTCAGCTTCCGGAGCGGCATGGACGCGCTCGCCACCCTCGGCGTCGACGCCTGCCTGGAACTCGGGCCGGGCGAGACGCTCCTTGGCCTGGGGCGGCGCTGCCTGCCCGAAGCCGACCTCCTGTGGCTGCCGAGCCTGCGGCGGGACGACGCCGACGGGCGCGCGCGCCTGGAGACGCTGGCCGCGCTGGCGGTGCGGGGAACGCCGATCCGCTGGGACGCGATGGAGGCGGGCCGCGCACGCCGGCGGCTCCACCTGCCGACCTATCCGTTCCAGCGCACCCGCCTCTGGCCCGACCTCGACGACGACGCACCCGCCGACGCGCCGGACCACGGCCACCCGCTCCTCGGCGTGGAGACGCCGCTGGCTGACCCGCCCCGCCGGGCCTGGGCCCGGGGGCCGGACCCCGCGCGGCCCGGCGACCCG
>CAZKKD010000461.1:0-3317 GCA_964553265.1 uncultured Planctomycetales bacterium
GGGCGGGTGGCGGCCCCCGGGGTGGGTGGGGGGGGGTGGGGCGGGTAGGGGCGCGGGGCGGGGGGGTGGGGGCGCCCTTCCGGGGGCTCCGGTTCGGCAGCGCCTCGCGCGCGGACGCGCAGCGAGTGGCCGGATCGTGCGCCAGCAGCCGGAGCAGCCAGGCCTCCAGTGCGACGGGGATGTGGGCGTGGCGTTGCCGTGGCCGGGGGGCGGGCTCGTTGGCGATGCGCGAAAGCGTCTGGAGGGGGCTTTCGGCCCGGATCGGCACGTCCCCCGTAAGGGCCTCGTAGAGGGTGACGCCCAGGCTGTAGAGATCGCTCTTCGGGCCCGCACGCTCGCCCCGGGCCACTTCGGGGGCCAGGTAGTGGACCGTTCCGACCACCATGCCCGCCTGGGTCAGATCGGAGTCGACGTCGAGGCTGCGGGCGAGGCCGAAATCGGTGATCTTGGCCACGCCATCGTTCGAGATGAGAAGATTGGCCGGCTTGATGTCGCGGTGCACCACGCCCGCTTCGTGCGCGGCGGCCAGGCCGGTGAGCGTGTGGCGCGCATACCTCAGCACCGTCCGGGCCGGCAGGGTCTCCACCTCGTCGAGCAGGTTGGCCAGGGAGCGGCCGGGGACGTACTCCATGACCAGGTGCGGCTGCGGTCCGGTGGTGTTGAACTCGAAGATGCGGACGATGTGGGGGCTGTCGAGGCGGGCGATGGTCTGGGCTTCCAGCCGGAAGCGCTCGAACGCGTTTTCGATCTTCTTGGAATCGACGGAGATGACCTTGACCGCCACCTTGCGGGCCAGGTCCTCGTCCTCGGCCAGATAGACGGCGCCCATGCCCCCGCGCCCGAGGCAGCGGAGAACCCGGTGCTTTCCGATGCGATCGCCGGGGTCAGTCATGGCGCCCTCCTGCCGGCAGGTCCTCAGGCTTCATGGGTCCCGTCCCGCTTCGCCTTGAGGGCGGCCAGTTCGTGTTCGACGGCCCGCATCTGTTCGCGATCGGCGAAGGCCCGCTCCACCTCGTCGCCGGCGTCATGGACATCGGCGAGGGCGCTCGCTTCGGCTTCCATGTCCTGGACGCGCCGGTCGAAGGCATCCAGCTTGCCGAGCACCTTGTCGCGGTCGTCCAGCTTTCCGGCCTGTTTCTGAACGTCCTTCGCGGTCTTCGCCGCCTTGCTGCGTGCGCTGAGGGACGTGAACCGGGCGCGCGCTTCGGTGGGTTTGTCCAGCAGCAGGCGCGTATTCTCTTTCATCTCGTCGGCGGCGTCGCGCGTCTGATCGAGTTGCCGGACCAGGGCGTCGAGTTCGTCCTGGTGGAGCTTCTTGCGCTCCAGCGCCTTTCGTGCGAGATCGTCCTCGTCCTGCTCGACCGCCGTCTCGGCGCGGTGCTGCCACTGCTCGACCTCGTCGTTCTTCTGGTCGGCCTCCCGCTCGAGCCGCTTGGCGTCGGCGAGCACCCTGGCGGTGTCGGCCTTCGACCGATCGATGGACGACTCGATCTCGCGGATGATCTGCTTCAGCATCTTTTCCGGCTGTTCGGCGCGGTCCAGCATGTCGTTCAGGTTGGCGTGCAGGATGTCCCGCATCCGCCCGAAAATGCCCATCGTCTTCTCCCTTCTGTTCGGTGGTCGGACAAAGGGGCCGGATGGAGCTCCGCGCCTCGGTCGCCCGACACGACGGCACTGCAGAGCTCCATCCGTTCCTTCCCCACGTTACGGTCGGTCCGGTTCCGAAGCAGGGTTCCCGCCGTCCTGCTTTCGCTTCTTGGGTTCTTCCAGTTCGCTCTCGACAGCGAGATCCCGGCAGGCCTGTTCGGTCTCATTTTCTTCGAGAGGGGGGACGGCGACAAACGCACTGCTCGACTGATCCCGCTGGCGGCGGGCGATGAACGACTCCCGGCGCCGGCGCAACTCCTGTACGCGATCCTCCAGCTGCTGCAGCAACGCCTCCGCTTCCTCGCGCTTCGTTTCGCATTCCCACCACTTCGTCTCGAGATCCTTTGTCTCCCGTTCGAGGCCGTGCTTTCGTTCGAGCGCCTGGCGGGCCTGGTCGTCCCGGCCTTCTGCGACGGCGCGCTCGGCGCGTTCCCGCCAGCGGTCGACGTCGGCCTGCTTGCGGTCGAGCCGGCGGCGGGCGCGCGTGGCGTCGGCGGTGTGACGCTGCAGATCGGCCCGCCCGGCGACAATCGCCTCGTCGGCTTCGCGGATCATCTGGCGGGTGAGCCGGACCGGATCGGCCGCCCTGTCGAGGAGGTCGTTGATGTTGGCGTTGAGGATTTCCGCCGCCCGGCTGAACATGCTCATGCGCTTCTCCCATTCGCGTTTCTGCGCAACAGGTGTCTTCTGTATCGAACCTTGGCAATCCGTGTGCCGACACCTGCGGCCCGCCCTTACGCTTTTCGCAGGAGCACTTTAGGACTTTCCGGCGCGAATCGGGCCTCTCCGGAAATGGCTCTGGCCACCGATCAGTGGTGTGTCACACCATTATCCGGGAAGGTGGCTGCGGACCTCCAGTTTGCGAAAGAGGTGTCGGAATCGGTCGTAGGAAAGCCCCAGTCGCCCGGCCGCCTCTTTCTGGTTGTTGCCGCACTCCCGCAGTGCGTCGAGGAGGAGGCCGCGCTGGAAGGAGGCGACCTTCTCGTCGAACGAATCGCCAATCGGCTCACGCCCGGTCACCTCGAGGGGGAGCTCTTCGGGCCGGACCTCATCGGCCATGCCGTCGCCGAGGATGTAGACGCGCTCCACGACGTTGCGAAGCTGGCGGATGTTGCCCGGCCAGTAGTAGGCCACGAGCGCCTCCAGCGCCTCCCGGCTGAAGGGCCGACGCTCCATCGCGGGCATCTCTTCGGCCAGGCGCTGGGCGAAGTGCTGGATGAGGTGCGGAATGTCGCTGCGGCGCTCCCGGAGGGGAGGCACGCGCAATGCGGCGAACGAGAGGCGGTCCAGGAGGTCCGGCCGGAAGTCGCCGTCGGCGACCATGGCGTCCAGGTCGGCATTGGTGGCGGCGATGATGCGCACGTCCACCTGGATCGTCCTGGCGCCGCCGGTGCGCTCGAAGCTCTGGTATTCCACCACGCGGAGCAGCTGCTCCTGAAACGGCATCGACATGTTGCCCACTTCGTCGAGGAAGAGGGTGCCGCCGTCGGCCTGCTCCAGTCGGCCGGTGCGCCGTTCGGTCGCTCCGGTGAAGGCGCCCTTCTCGTGGCCGAAGAGTTCGCTCCGGAGGAGTTCGCCTCCGAACGCGCCGCAGTTGACGGTGACAAACGGCGCATCCCGCCGGGGACCGGCCTCGTGGAGCTTGCGGGCGACAAGCTCCTTCCCGGCGC
>CAZKKD010000462.1:0-3310 GCA_964553265.1 uncultured Planctomycetales bacterium
GTGGAGGGGGCGATCGGTCGCGTCGGCGCGGGCGGCGGCGGCGAGCCGCAGTCCGAAACCGGCTGGCGCCAGGCCGAGAAGTACGAGGTCCCGCGCATCGCCTTCGTAAAAAAGATGGACCGCATCGGGGCCGACTTCTTCGGCGTCGTCGAGGACATCAAGAAGGGGCTGGGCGCCAACGCCGTGCCGGTGGTCATCCCCATCGGCGCGGAGGACGAATTCCGCGGCATCGTCGACCTGGTCGAGAATGTCGCGGTCTACTACGAGGAGGGCGACTACGGCACCTCGTTCCGCGAGGAGCCCATCCCCGACGAGCTGGCCGAGGAGGCACACCGCTGGCGGCAGGCCCTGGGCGAAAAGGCAAGCGCCGAAAACGAGCAGTTGCTGGAGAAGTTCTGCGCCGAGGAACCGATCGAGGCCGACGAACTGCGCGCGGCGCTCCGGCAGGCGACGCTCGACCACCTCATCTGTCCGGTACTTTGCGGCAGCGCCTTCAAGAACAAGGGCGTGCAGCGCCTGCTGGACGCGATGGTGCACTACCTGCCGAGCCCGGTGGACCTGCCGCCGGTGAGCGGGCGGTGCCTGGAGGGCAACCCCATCGAGCGCGTCCCGAAGGACGAGGGCCGTCTGGCGGCCCTCGCGTTCAAGGTGATGGCGGACAAGCACATCGGCAAGCTCATCTACGTCCGCGTCTATTCGGGAACGCTGGAGGCCGGGACCTACGTCTACAACGCCACGCAGAAGAAGAAGCAACGCGTCGGCCGCCTGCTGCGCATGCACGCGCAGCGCCAGGAGATGGTGGACGCCCTCTACGCCGGCGAGATCGGCGCGGTGGTGGGGCTTTCGAACACCGTCACCGGCGACACCATCTGCTGCGAGGACAACCCCATCATTCTCGAGGCCATCGAGTTCCCGTCGCCGGTCATCGACGTGGCGGCGCACCTGGCCAAGCGGGCCGACCGCGACAAGCTGACCAAGGCGCTCCTGAAGCTCGCCGAGGAAGACCCCACCTTCGTCGTCGGCACCGACCCCGAGACCGAGGAGACCATTCTCTCCGGCATGGGCGAGCTGCACCTGGACATCATCTTCGACCGCCTCCGCCGCGAATTCGGCGTCGAGGTGGCCCCCGGCGCCCCGCAGGTGGCCTACCGCGAAACCGTCACCACCGGCGTCGACGTCAACGAGAAGTACGTCAAGCAGACCGGCGGCCGGGGGCAGTACGCGCACGTCGTCTTCACCATGGAGCCGCTGGATCCGGGCCAGGGGTTCGAGTTCGAGAACAAGATTACCGGCGGCAACATCCCCCGCGAGTACATCCCCGCCATCGAGAAGGGCATCATCGACGCGATGGGCAAGGGGGCCTGGGCCGGGTTCCCGGTGGTGGACGTGAAGGTGACGCTCACCGACGGCTCGCACCACGAGGTGGACTCGTCGGAGATGGCGTTCCGCACCTGCGCGCGGCAGGCGTTCAAGAAAGCGTTCCTCAAGGGCAACCCCGAGCTCCTGGAGCCGGTGATGAGCGTCAACGTGGTCACGCCGGAGGACTTCGCCGGCTCGGTGACCGGCAACCTCTGCGGCAAGCGCGGCCGGATCGAAGGGATGGAGATGCAGGGCAACGCCCAGCTGGTGCGCGCGGTGGTGCCGCTGGCGAACATGTTCGGCTACGCGACCGAACTGCGCGGCTTCACGCAGGGGCGGGCCAGCTTCAGCATGCACTTCGAGCACTACGAGGCCGTGCCCTACAGCATCGCCGAAGAGATCGTCGCCAAGCGGAAGAAGGACGACGGGAAGAACTGAGCAACCCCGCGGAAGTCTCTTCACACGAAGCGCCTCCGGCCCGGCCGGAGGCGCTTCGGCATTGACGGGCCGCCGTTCCGGCCGTAGGGTTGCATCGGTCGTGCGGCGGAGGGGACGCCGCCGCGAACAGGGCGATTTCACTCAACGGGATGCGGGAGAAGCGACGATGCGAATCGGACAGGCGATGCTGATGGCGCTGGCGGGACTGCTCTGCACGGGGTGCCTGGCGGCGGTGGCCGGCGGCGGGACGGCGGGCCTGCGGGAGATCACCGACAAGGCGGTCACCTACCGCGGCAACATCGAGGCGGTCTACAACGCGGTCCGGCGCACCCTGGAGAAGGATCTCGGCGGCACGGTGAAGGAGACCGTGCGCGAAGAGGGCAAGGCCGGCAAGCGGACCCTCCGGGGCCGGACCTTCGACGACGAGGTGGTCACCATCGACATGGAGCCGACCTCCCCCTCCAGCGTACTCGTGGAGGTCCGCGTCGGCCGCATCGGCAGCAAGAGCCGCGCCGCGGAAATCCACGCCGCGCTGCAGAAGACCCTCAAGCCCGTCGACAAGCCCTGACCTGTCCGGACGGGGCGCGTCGATCCGGCGCCGGCGTCCTCACCGCGTCCAGGCGGCGACCTTCTTGAGGACGGCGTCGGCTGCGTCGCGGTCGGGCACGCCCACGCCGAGCCAGACGCCTTCGGGCCGGAGCGCGTCGATGAGGGTGTCCAGTTCGTCCACGCCGGCGTGGATCTGCACGCCCTTGCCGGCATCCTGGCAACGCCGGTAGACGTCGAGCCAGTCGGTCGCCCGCCCGTTGCCCGCGCCGTAGACCCACTGGATGGCGTCCAGGTCCGGAATCGCCAGCAGGCTGTCCAGGTGCTGCAGCGCGCCCGGGCCGTCGAGGTGGTAGATGCTCGCCTCCAGGAACCGGCACTCCTCCGCGATGCCCGGCAGAAAGACCTGATCAAACATCTCCGTGCTCAGCATGCACGAGAAGTCGTGGGACGGGACGTACCAGCGCTTCGTGGAGACGATTCCCGCCCAGCAGGTGATGGCCTGCCCGGCGGCGGTGAGCTTGTCGGCGAAGTGGGTATAGACGCGGAAGAAGCCCTCGTTCACCCGCTCCAGCAGCGCCTGCACGCGCTCGGGGCAGTCGATCATGTCCATGGCGAGGTGCTGCGGGTCGCGGAACGCGGCAATGGCGTCGCCGCCGGGATGGAGGTCGGTGATGCCGGTGTAGAAATGATTGCGGCCGATGGCGAGAAACGTGTCGGTCATCTCGTTCATGCGCTTCCAGAAGGCGTTGTCTCCCGAAAAGCGCACCGCGTCGACCTCGTCCCAATCGGTCAGGTTCGGGATCGACCAGCTCGTCCGTTCGCCGAAGTCCAGCTCGCAGCCGAAGAAGGCGCTGAAGATTTCGGGGCCGAGGTTGGGGTTGGCGATGGGCAGCGCGTCGCCGAGGTAGGCTTGGTTCAACACCCCGTGAAGCGCCTGGCGGGCGATGCGTTCGGCGTCGAACCA
>CAZKKD010000463.1:0-3308 GCA_964553265.1 uncultured Planctomycetales bacterium
GGCATCGGGCGGCTCCTGGCCGACTGGGACGACACGATCAGCCTCACCCCCGAAGAGAACGAACGGGTCGAACGCCGCGACGCCGCTGCGGACGCCGATGCGTCCGCCTGACACAAGGAAGGAACTCCACATGCAGGACGCCATCCTCCGCCTCGGCGGTTCGACGCTGCAGCACGGACCCCTGGGCGACCGCATCTACCTGATGGATCTCGACCGCGCCGACGCCGCGACCATGCCGGAGCGGCTGATCCGCATGGGCCGCGAGGAAGGCTACGGCAAGATCTTCGCCAAGGTGCCCGCCGGTGCGGCCGACGCGTTCCTGGCGGCCGGCTATGCCGAGGAGGCGCGCGTGCCCGGCTACTACGGCGGCGAGGAGGACGGGCTCTTCCTGGCGTACTACCTCGACCCCGCGCGCGCGACGCCGGACGATCCGGAGCGCCTGCGCGAGGTGGTGGCCGCCGCGGAGGCCCGCGCCGGGGAGTGCGCCGACGGTCCGGGCGACCCGCCGGCGGGGTGCGTCCTGCGCGCCTGCGGCCCCGATGACGTCGAGGACATGGCGGCGCTCTACGGCACGGTCTACGCCAGCTACCCCTTTCCGATCCACGACCCGGCGTACCTCCTCTCCACCATGCGCGACCACATCCGCTACCACGGCGCCTGGATGGAGGACACGCTGGCCGCGCTCGCCTCGGGCGAGACCTGCCCGGACGCGAAGGCGGTGGAGATGACCGACTTCGCCACCGCCCCCGACCACCGCGGCCAGGGCCTGGCGCAGCATCTGTTGGCGCGGCTGGAGGAGGCGCTCCGGGCCGAGGGCTTCGTCACGGCCTACACCATTGCCCGCGGGCCGAGCTTCGGCATGAACATCGTCTTCGCCCGCGCCGGTTACGCCTTCGGCGGGACGCTGATCAACAACACCAACATCGCCGGCAACCTCGAGAGCATGAACGTCTGGCACAAACCGCTCTGATTCGCCGGCGCCATTTCCGAATCCGGGACAGCATTCTCACCCCTGCAACGGGCGGCCCCGCGCCGTCCCGTTTCGCAGATGCGGTTGTTCGCGCCTCTCGCTTGCCTCTGGGGGCCTTCCGGCCGCGGCATCGGCAGGCCGCACCGACCGTGGCATGCCTTTTGCTTGCTTTCTTCCAACGCAACGTTTCGCGCGGCTGGAAACGCCGAGGAAGGAGCCCCCATGCAGATTGCCCGCCTCGAACCCGAACTGGTTGATTCGCTCGCCCGCCGTCGGCCCGATCACGGCGTCTCCTGTCTCATGCCGGCCCACCCCCGGGGGCCGGAGTGCCGCCAGGATCCAATCCGCCTGCGCAACCTTGCCGATGAAGCGGCAGCGCAGTTGCGCGCGATGCATGTGCACGATCCCGAATCCCGCGTCGCCGCGCTCCGGGATCTGCAGGAGGACATGGGGTTCTGGGAACAGAACGGCGCGCCGGGACTGGCCTTCTACCTGATGGGCGGCGCGTTGGACGTGGTGGCGCTGCGGTCGCCGCCGGAAGCGCTGAGCGTGGTGGACGGGTGCTATCATCTCACCCCGCTCCTGCCGGCCGTCAACCGCAACGAGACCTTCCACATCCTGGCGCTCGGGCAGGGCGGGGTCCGCCTCTTCCGTGCCGACCGGGGGGCGGTCGAAGAGTTGACGCTGCCGGACGCGCCGGACGACTTCGGCGAGATCCTGGGGCAGTACATGCAGGACGATCATCTGCAGTACCATTCCGGAACCGCGACGCGGGACAAATCGGGCGATCGCCGTGCCATGTACCACGGGCAGGGCGTGGCCACCGACGCGACCGACCGCAAGAAGAAGCTGGACGAGTACTGCCGGCGGATCGAGGCCGCGGTGAGCGACCGCCTCGGCGAGAGCCGTGCATCCCTCCTCCTGGCCGCGACCGAGCCGCTCGCCGGCCTCTACCGGAACGCGAGCCGCGATCCGCGCCTGGAGCCGCGTACGCTGGAAGGCAGCCCCGAGCGCGAACGGCCGGAAGACCTGCACCGGCGCGCGGTGGCGCTGCTGGACGGCCAGTTTGATGCCGACCGGCGGGCTGCCATCGAGGCATTCGGTGCTGCCGAAAGCCAGGGCCAGGCCGTCCGCGAAGCGGATGCCGTGCTGCAGGCCGCGCATGTCGGCCAGGTCGGGACCCTCTTCCTCCGCGAGGATGCGCACCTGTGGGGAACGTACGACCCCGAGTCCTCTTCTTCCTCTCTGACCGGAACGCCGCAGGCGGGGGCGTCGGACCTGCTCAACCGGGCGGCGGTGGAGACGCTGCGCCATGACGGACGCGTCTTCCTGGTCGGACACGATGAGTTCGCTGCCGCCGATCCCATGGCCGCCACCCTCCGCTACACCACCCCCGCCTGACGGGGCCCCGTCCGTTTGCCGTGTTTACATCATGCCGTTGCCGCGCGCCCGGCCTCCGGAGGCCGGGCGCGCGGCGTTGACACGGCGGCGGGCATTGCAGAAAATGCGGCGCGAACCGCCGGCCTGTCGGGGGACAGGCGGCCCGGACGACAGGATCACATGCGACTCTCGATGCAGCTTCTCACCGTGGTCGTGCTGTTCCTCCTGGCGGGTGTCGTGCCCGGTCCGGACGGTGCGTCGGCGGGCCTCTTCCGGACGCCGGTCTTCGCGGCGCTGCTCGGGCTGGCGGCGGTGGCGCTGGGGGCGTGTGCGCTGCGCCGGCGCGGGCGGGGCAGCGGGTTTGTGCTGCTCCATGCGGGGCTGGCGGTGGTGCTTCTTGGTGCGGGGCTCGGGGTTCTCTTCGAGGAGCGGGCGCGCTTCGCCCTGCCGGTGGACCCCGATCTCGCCATCCGCCGGATCTTCCGCCCGATGGGCCAGCCGCTTGACCTCGGTTTCGCGCTGACGGTGACGGGCGCCCGCGTCGAGACCTATCCGCCGACCTATCACCTCTTCCCCTCCCCGGGCGAGACGGCGGACGCCGGCGGAGTTCCAGCCGGATCGTTTGCTCCCGATGCGCAGGGTCGCCTGTTCCTGCCGGATCGGCCGCCGCTTCCGGCCGCTGCGCTGCGGGATGCGGCGGGCGGGTGGCGGGACGAGGCGCCGCTTGCCGACGGCGCGGTGCTCCGGCGGGGGGCGGCGGTGCCGAAGCGATACGAGGTGGTGCTGCATCTCTCCGGCGACGCGGCGGCGTCCGGTCCGCGTCTCCTGGCGGTCAACCGGCCGGTCACCTGCAACGGCTGGCGCCTCTACCTGATGGATCTCGATCCCGCCGGCGGCGGACGCGTGGTGCTGCTGGCGCGGCGCGATCCGGGCCGGGGGCTGGTGATCGCGGGCATGT
>CAZKKD010000464.1:0-3266 GCA_964553265.1 uncultured Planctomycetales bacterium
TCCAGCGGGAGCCGGCCTCCCCGCGGCAACTCACCGACCGCGAGCGGCAGCTCGATCACCTTGCGCGCGCGGGCGAGAAAGTCCGACAGGTCCGGCGGCAGGCGGTCGCGTTCGCCGGTGACGCCGGTCAGGCTCACCGCGTAGACGAAGCCGCTCGCCGCCGCGGCCACCCGCCGCAGGCGCGCCTCGGTGCTCGTGGGCGCGATGAGGAAGATGGTATCCAGCCCTGCCGCGCGGGCCGGGTCGGCAAGCTCCGCTGCGTGGTCCGGCAGGAGGTCCGGGATGATGAGCCCGTCCACGCCGGCGGCGGCCGCGTCGCGGCTGAAGGCCTCGATCCCGTAGATGTAGACGGGGTTGTAGCTCCCCATGAGAAGGAGCGGCGCCTGCGTCTCTTTGCGCACCGTCTCCACGAGCCCCAGGACGTCTCGGAGCGAGGTGTTGTGCTGGAGGGCGCGCTCGAAGCTCTGCTGGATGGTCGGCCCGTCGGCCAGCGGGTCGCTGAAGGGGACGCCGATCTCGATGAGGTCGGCCCCCGCCTCCGCCATGGCGGGGATGAGGCGCGCGGTCGTCGCCAGGTCGGGGTCGCCGGCGGTGAGGAAGGGCATGAAGGCGGCGCGGCCTTCGGCCTTGGCGCGGGCGAACGCGTCGGGGATGCGGCTCATGCCGGGTCTCCTTCCGTTGTTTCCAGGATGCGCTCCACCTCGGTGACGTCCTTGTCGCCGCGGCCGGACAGGCAGACGACGATGCTCGCGTCCGCCGGCAGGGTGGGGGCGAGCGCGAGGACATGGGCGATGGCGTGGCTGCTTTCGAGCGCGGGGATGATGCCCTCCAGCTTGCACAGGAGCCGGAACGCGGCGATGGCCTCTGCGTCGCTGGCGGCGACGTAGTCGGCCCGGCCGGTCTCGTGGAGCCATGCGTGCTCGGGGCCGACGCCGGGGTAGTCGAGCCCGGCGGAGACGCTGTGCGCCTCGACGATCTGCCCCTCGGGCGTGGAGAGGACGTAGCTCTTCGAGCCATGGAGGACGCCCGGGCGGCCCTTGCCGATGCTCATGGCGTGCTTGTCCGTGTCTGCCCCGAGGCCCGCCGCCTCGACCCCGATCAGGCGCACGTCGGCGTCGGGGATGAAGGCATGGAAGAGGCCCATCGCGTTGCTGCCGCCGCCGACGCAGGCGACGCACGCGGCGGGCAGGCGGCCCTCGACCTCGAGGATCTGCGCACGGGCTTCGCGGCCGATGACGGCCTGGAAGTCGCGCACCATCTGCGGGTACGGATGCGGGCCCGCCACCGAGCCGATGCAGTAGAAGGTGTCCGCCACGTTGGTGCACCAGTCGCGGATGGCCTCGTTCATCGCATCTTTCAGCGTGCGGGTGCCGCTCTCGACCGGGACCACCTCGGCCCCGAGAAGGCGCATGCGGAAGACGTTCAGGTGCTGCCGGCGGATGTCCTCGCTCCCCATGTAGACCTGGCAGGGGAGGCCGAAGAGGGCACAGGCGGTGGCGGTGGCGACGCCGTGCTGCCCGGCGCCGGTCTCGGCGATGATGCGGGTCTTCCCCATGCGGCGGGCGAGGAGGATCTGCCCGAGCGTGTTGTTGATCTTGTGCGCGCCGGTGTGGTTCAGGTCCTCGCGCTTCAGCCACACCTTCGCCCCGCCGAGGTGTTCGGTCAGGCGCCCGGCCAGCGTCAGCGGATTGGGCCGGCCGACATACTCACGCAGCAGCGCGTCCAGTTCTTTGCCGAAGGCCGCGTCCTCGCGGGCCTCCGCATACGCCTCGGTCAACTCCTCCACCGCCGGCACCAGCACCTCCGGCACATACCGTCCGCCATACCCGCCGAAAAACCCGGCCGCATCGGGCAATGTCTTCGATTCCATAGTCCATTCCTTTTCAGGTACCACTGCAGCGCATTCCACTGCGCAGAAAAGACAACTCCAATTCCTTTGCGTTCTTTGCGCCTTCGCGTCTTTGCGAGATCTTTCCCCGGCCAGCTGCACAGCGAATTGACCCGTTCCCGCTGGAGGAGAAGCGCACGGGGATCCCAGTCCGGCGCTCCCGTCAGTCCTCCGGGCCGAGGAGCTCGCCCAGCCCTTCCACGATCCGGGCGACCACGTCCGGGGGCAGGCGGCCGATGCGTTCGCCGAGGCGGTCGGTCGCGAGCGTCCGGATCTGTCCGATCTTGACCCAGGCCTCCCGGTCGAGCGCAACGCCCTCCAGCCGCAGCGTCAGCGGATACCCCGCCTCCTGTGGCTGGCTGGTGACCACCGCCGCGATGACGGTGCCGCTCGCCGCGTTGTAGGCCGCGCGGCTCAGCACCACCAGCGGCCGCCGCTGCACCGGGCCCTCGCCGCGGGTCGGGTTGAGGTCGCTCCAGTACACCTCGCCTCTCACCACGCCGGCCATTCCGCTCCGTCCCCCGACAGGCCCTCTTCAGCCATCGCCTGCTCGAACGCGGGGTCCAGCTTGGCGCACTCGCGCTCGAAGCGTCCCGCCTCCAGCCGTTCGACCAGCTCCCGCACCGCCGCGGTCACCCCGCGGCTCCGGTTCGGGAACGCCCCCGCGTCGACCAGCCGATCCAGCCGGTCCAGCAGGTCCGCATCCACCGTAATCGCCACCTTCCGGCTCGGCATGGCGCAGGCTCCTTCCGTAGTCGAGGTATGACAATCTATCATACCAAGCGCCCGACGCAAGGATTTTTCCACTGGAAACCGGCGGAATCTTTGCGTGGAATAGGGAGCAGTCGACGGGCAGACTGCCCTTCGGCGACGCGACGCGGCCCGCCCTCCTCCCTCTCCCCCTGGGAGAGGGCCGGGGTGAGGGCGCAGTCGGGAGCGCGACGTTACGTCCCGACGCTCTCCCCGCAGGAGACGGCGATGTCCAGCACTGTGCTGTGACCTGACGGTTCGTTTACGAGTCGCGGAGAGAGCGCATCCGACGAACGGGTTGTTCCCGATCCGCGCTCGTCTACAGAGGAACCCGCCTTGGCCAGTCTGCCGCGCGTGCTGCTGTTGGGCGATTCGATTCGCATGAGCTACCAGCCCCACGTGGCCGCGTTGCTGGACGGCCGCGCCGAGGTGGTGGGTCCCGCCGATAACTGCTGCTTCAGCCTCTACACGCTCACCTCCCTTCCGCGCTGGCGGAATGAGTTCGGCGACGCCGACGTGGTCCACTGGAACAACGGCCTTCACGACAGCGGGCACAACCCCCACCGCGCCCCGGTGCAGATGCCGCTGCACGTCTACGTCGGGAACCTCGGTTTCATTCTGCAGGACC
>CAZKKD010000465.1:0-3259 GCA_964553265.1 uncultured Planctomycetales bacterium
GGCCGGCGGGGGGGGGCCGGGGTCGCGGGGACGGCCGGTGTGGCCGGCATGGCGGAAGGCGCAGGCCACATCCAGGGGGCGGCGGACTGGGGCTTCGTGGCGGGCGAAGACACCGGGCCGGCCGGGGGGGAGCACGGCGAAGGCGGCCCGGTAGGGGGGGGTCCGGTCGAGCAGGTCGTCGGGGGAGACGTGCCGGCGGCGGACCGAGGACATGATGGCCTGCGGGGAGAGCCCCACCAGCGCCACGTCGCCGGGGAGGAGGGCCAGCGCGGGCGCGAACGGGACCGGCGTCTCGAACCGGTTCCAGTAGCGGATGCGCTGGCCGCGATACTCCACTTCGCGGGAGGCGCGCGGGCCGAGCGCCTCGTCGAGGCGATCCAGGCTGCGCCCGAGCGCGGCCGGGTCGCCCACGTCGCAGATGAGGAGCGGACCGTCCGGCCCCCAGGCGAGGCCGGCCTCGGGCCCGAGGTCGGCCAGCGCCTCGGCCAGGGAGAAGCGCAGCCAGGCTTCGGACCGACGGACGCGCTCGTGGAACGCGGCCAGGTCCGCGGCGGCGGCCCCCCGCTCATCCAGCGCGGCAAGGCTGGCCGCCGCCTCCCACGCCCACCGCCAGATGCGCTCGGGCCGGGCGCGCACGCCGACAAAGAAAAAAGCGTCCGCCGGCGCGAAGGCGGCATGCCGGCCACTGAGGGCCCCGTCGACGCCGCCGAAGAGGGACGCCTCCCCGTCATCCGGGGCGAAGCGGAGCGCCAGCGTCTGCCGCAGGCCCGCCGCATCGGGCCGCGAAACCACGGCGAACCGCTGCGGCGCGACGCGGCGCAGCAAGGCGTCGACGGCCGGCGTGCGCGCACCGATCCAGTCGATCAGCACCCCCATCTCCCCGCAGGCAAAGCCATCCGCCGGACCGGGGGCGAGGCGCCGCCGCAACGCGGCGAAGCCGGCCGTGCCGGCCAGGCCTTCGTCCGCGGACCGCGGCGCGAGCACGGACGCGACCGCTTCTTCGCCCACCCCGACGAGGAGATCCCGATCCAGCAACGCCCAGGAAAGGCGGACTCCGTCGAGGGTGACCGCGCGGCACTCGACCCCGTCGACGGTGCGGCGATCCAGCCGCCCTCCCGCCCGGCCGCCGAGGAGGAGCTCCACCTGCGGGGGGGGGGCCGGGACCGGGCCGGCGGCGGCGCCGGGGGGCGGGGGCAACACGCTGCGGGGCTGTCCGTGCGCGCGCCGGCGGGGCACGCCGAGCGCACCGCCGGCAGGGAGGGCGGAGACGAGGTCGCGCAGACTGGCCCCGGCCTGCAGCGAAGCCAGCGCATCGGCGACCTCGAGCGAACGCCGGACCGGCGCGAGCAGGGCCCGCCAGGCGGGGCGCTCGGCGGCGGCCTCGAAGGCGGCCAGCAGCCCCGGCCCCTCCGCCCGCGGCAGCGCGACAAAGAGAACGGTGTCGGCCGGGGCGCGGTCCGCGAGATCGAACCCGGCGCTCCCGTCCGCCGGCGCCGCCGCCTCCGGTTCGCCCGCGAGCGAAAAACCGGCCAGGCCGATCCAGATGAGCGCCAGGCAGATCGCCCGGAGCCGGCCCTCCCTGCGTGCAACGGAACAACGCCGTTCTCCGGCTCCCGCCGGGAGAGGGTGGGGGTGAGGGCGACCCGTCGGGCAGGGGCCCCTCGCCCTGGCCCTCTCCCGGAGGGAGAGGGAAAGCGTGTTCGATCCTCTGCGGATTGCCGCAGGCGGACAGGGCGAACCGGGGAAGGCTCTACCCCGGGCGCGGGACGGAGCCAGGGGCAAGGATGAGAAGAAGGAGAAGGGCGTGCACCGGGACGGGAGACGGAGCGGCCGGGCGCCCATCAGAGCAGACCCAGGTCCTCGCCGATGCGAGCCACGACCCGGGCCTGCAGCAGCTTGGTGAAATCGCGCTGGTAGAGGCCGACGAGTTCCTGGTCGCCGATGCCCTCTCCCGCTTCGTCGGCGTAGGTATCCCGCAAGGTGCCGAGCGCTTCCTTCGCGGCCACCCGTTCGGCTTCGGCGAAGCGCTGGGCGGCGGCTTCGCCGAATTTGCGGTCGTAGGCGGCGCGGGCGAGATCGAGGGTCTCGCGCAACACGGTCTCGTAAAAAAGGCTCTGCCGCAGATGCGCCACGCGCTGGTGGTAGTCGGTGACGTAGTCGGCGATGGCGGCGCGCTTCTCCTCGGCCGACATGGCGGCGAGGGCCTCCTCGTCGTGCACGGAACGGAGCAGCTTCTGTTCGATGATCTGGAGGACAACCTGCGAGGTTTTGCGCATCTGCTCGGTGAGGCCGGCCCGGATGGCCTCCTCGGTGCGGTCGGCGTGGCGCGCGAAGGCATGGTGCCAGCGGACGAGCCGGCGGATGTCGTACTCGACCACCCGGGCCCGAACGCCGGACGGCTGCCGGCCGCTCTCGCCGGAGGCGCTGTCGTCGGTCCGGGCCTCCTCGACGTTTTCGTCGAAAAAGCCCATGATGGCCTCGTGCAGGCCCTCGGCCGAGAGGCCGATGTCGATCTGGCCGCACTTGATGCCCTTGAAGCGGAACTTGGCGTCGATGCGCGCGTTCTGCTGCATGATGGTGGTGGCGGTGTTCTTGCGCTGGGCCTCGCGGTGCGGCTCGAAGAGGATGATATCGGGTCGCTGGTGGCGGGCCTTGAGGTGGCGGATGAGGCCGATGTGCTCGATGTCGCCGCGGTCGAGGCGCTTGAGGTTGATGCCCTCCTCCTCCAGGACGTAGTGGTCGAGGGTGTAGTGCGCCGAGGGCGTGGCGACCTGCTGAAGCGTGTCGCGGGTTTCGGCCTTGTCGACGACCACCAGCACCTTCTGCGTGCGCGGGCGGACCAGGAACTGCCGGTCGCGGCTGCGGACGAAGCGATCCCCTTCACGCAGATAGCTGATCCGGCGGCGGAGCGCATTGATGAGATGGTTGTTGATGAGCGCGCCCTCGTGGAGGGCGGCGCACATGTGGTGGCTGACCGGCGGGGGCTCCTCCAGGTCTTCGACAGCCACCGCCTGGCCCACGTTCCAGTCGCCGGTGTCCGGCAACTGGTAGATGTCCTGCATGAGGAAAAACTCGTCCGGCGGGAGGTTGATGTCCGAGCGGGTCACCAGGCCGGCCACTTCCGGAAAGAGAAGCTTCAGGAGTTCGTGCTGTTCCGGCAGTTCCACGTGGGTGGCGCGATCACGGACATTGTCGAGGACATATTGCTTGTCGGAGGCCCGGTTGTAGACCGAGCCCTGCATGATCATCTCGTAGTGGC
>CAZKKD010000466.1:0-3204 GCA_964553265.1 uncultured Planctomycetales bacterium
CAAGCGATGGTGCACGCCGGATTCCGGTTCGGTCACTCCGGGAGGCGCAGCGGGCCGTCGCCGGAGAGGAACTTGACCTTCGGGTTGCGCGCTCCGTGCGGGAAGCTGACGTCGCCGGTCTGACCGTCCAGGATGGCGCGTTCGACATCGTAAAAATACCGCCGGACCGGCGCTTCGCCTGCCTTGACGTCCTGCTCCAGGATGCGGACCGCACTCTGGGGGCTGTCGTAGAAGGTTACGCGGCGGCTTTCCACATCGAAAATCGACTTTTCGCACCAGACGAGCGCGGTGTGCCCGATGCGTTCCGTGCTCGCGCCCATGCGGATCACTTCTTCGAGCGATTCCTTGTCGCGCGGCGGATCGTAGTGGCGGAAGAAGACATTCCCGGTGCAGATGGCGCTGCCGAGTGTAAGTCCCTGCGTTTCCGGATCTTCGCTTCGGCGGGACTCGTCGACGGTCAGGAGCGCTTCGAGTTTGTCGCATTTTCCGTACAGCGTAAGCTGACGGAGCTCCACGGCTTCCTCGAAAAGGAGCCGGCGGTCGGTGAAGCTGTAAATCATCCGTTTGCCGAAGGTTAGGGAATAGTCGACCTTCTGGCTGCCCGGGATGGCGTCGGTCGCGACCGCTCCGGTCCCCAGGCCCAGGCCGCTGCGCGCATGTGCGGCGGCAACGCCGGCGATGAAAAGCTTGCCCGGCCCATCGGCAAGGAGGAGCGACTTGTCCCGGTAAAGGACAAAGCGGGGGCTGAGCAGCCGCAGGCCCTGTTGGTCAATCAGTTCCGCGCCGTCCTTGCCGGTGAGCGTCAGACTGGCATTGCGCTGCAGCAGCACCGCCTGGTCGCCCGTGGCGCGGCGTCCGCCGCCGCTCTCGACCTTGACCGCGCCGGTCATGATGGCGGTATCGATCTCCCGTTCCAGCAGGCCGGCATCTTCGCTCTCGCCCAGCGCGGTGCGTTCGCGGAGCGCCTGGCCGGCGTCGGCGGCCCGCCCGAGGACGGCGTCCAGCCGGTCGCCTTCGATCATCATGTCCTGCCAGCGGAGGACGACGCTGCCGAAAAACTGCGCCTGCGCACGCTGTTCCGGGGCGGCCGTGTAGACGAAGCGGCGTTCAAAATGGATGCGTGCCGTCCGCGGCACGCGGCCGAGCGGCGCACTCTCGGCCAGCGTCAGCTTGCCCGGCCCGTCCGCTTCAATCCGGTGGGCGCGTTGATGATCCACGATGCGCTGCGCTTCCAGGGCGCTGCCACCCTCTTCCCAGATGCGCGCGGGGACGCCGCTCTCTCCCAGGAGCGTAAGCGAGGGGTCGGCTTTCGTTTCGCCGGCGGCGGCGGTCGGACGGCGTACATCGTAGATCATGCGTGCGGCCGCGGAGTGGCGTCCCGCAGCGTGCATTTCCACGCGCTTGCGTGCAACGAGTTTGCTGATGCGCAGGCCGGTACTGCGAAGGAGGTTGTCGCCCTCTTTGGCATCGCCCCCGCTGTCCCCGCGTACCACATTCGCCTCTTTGGCTTCCTCTTCGAGCAGTGCTTCGAGCTGCTCGGCGTTCACGACCAGTTCGCCGTGGGTGAGGATCACTTTGCCGTTGAAGACGGCCTGCCGGGCCTTCTGATCGTAGGCCATCGACTCGTCGTAGCGGATGCGCGTCGCCTGGTCTTCGCGCCAGGCGCTGGCGAGGCTGGCCGCTGCGTCCGAGGCGGGGGGCTGGTCCTGCTTCTTGACGAAGAAGATCATCTCGCCGGGGCCGTCGGTGTGGACGCTTTCCAGCGATTCCGTACCGCCGCCGGCGCCCTTGCTGGTGCTGGTGATGCGGGGGGCGCGGATGCGGAACTGTCCGGCCTGTTCGATGATCGGGTCCGGCGGCCCGGTGAGCGTCAGCGTCCCCCCGAGGGTATCGAACACAGCCTGCGATGCGGTGGCCTTCCGGCCATCGCGGGTGAGGATGGTGACGTTGCGACGCGCGGTCAGGCGCCGGACATTGCGGAGGCCTTCGGCGGAGCCCGGCGCGTCCTCGCCGCCTTCCGGCGTACGCACCTCCAGTTCCTCGCTCTGCAGATCGAGCTGGGGGTGCTTCAGGGTCACCCCGCCGGTGAATTCGGCCACGGCGACGCGCAGGTTGAAGGTCATCCGGCGGCCGTAGGTGATGTGGGTCGTCACCGGCTCGCCGCCGTCACGGGCCGGCGGGCTGAGACGGCCGAGGCCGGTTTCCCGTTCCTTGCCCGTAGCCGTCAAGAGGCCGGACTCCTGGTTGAGCACGATGGCTTCGTCGCGGATCCAGTACGCATCATACTGGACCTCGGGGAGGTCCTCGTCCTTGCCGGTCAGGAAGAGGAGATTTTCGCGTGCGTCGTAGACGGCGTGTTCGCCTTGTGCGGTGTAGGCGACCGGCGTGCCGTCGTCCTGGAGCTGCCGGCCGCTGATGCGGACCGTATCCTCGGCGTGCAGAGTCTGGACGCGCTGCGCGCCGGTCTCCTCGTCGCGGCCCATCACGACCTTCAGGCGCTCGCTGCGCATGCGGTTGTCTTCGCGGGTGACCACCACGTGGTCGGAAAAGTTGAGCGTCCCGTCGTCGAGGTAGTACCAGGCGGCCCCCTCACAGACGATGTGCGTGGGGCGGACCGGTTCGTCGCCCGCGGCCTCGGCGGCCTCGGCGCTGCCGGTCATGGAGTGGACGATCATGGTGACATTGCGCTTCAACTGGACGCTTTCCCGGCGATGCGAACCGGGGTCGTCCATCGTATAGACGAGATCGTTGCCTTCCAGCACATCGCCGTTGGGCCGAACCATCATGACGTGTCCGGCGCTGAGGAGCTGCCGGGCGGCGTCTTCCCAGACCGCTTCGTCGCAGGTGAGCTCGGCGTCGGGCACGCGCCGACCGCTTTCGTCGGCGACGTAGCGCGTGGCCTTGACGCCGCCATACAGGCGGGCCCGTCCGCTCCGGAAGGCGTAGTGGCCCTGGCGTCCGGTGATCCGGTAACGCAGGGGGGGCTTTTCGGCGGTGGGCGCGGATGGCCGACCCGGCCGCGCTTCGCCCGGGGCTTCGTAAATGTTGATGACAACACTTTCGAGATCGCTGTCGGTGGCAACGTCGCCGCTCGCCTTGGCGGCGATGAGTTTGAAGCGGAGGTGCCCGTCCCGGTATTCCGGCACCCGGAACCCCCGGGCCCGAATGCGTCGATCTTCCGCGGCCGCGGCCAGCAGCGACCAC
>CAZKKD010000467.1:0-3192 GCA_964553265.1 uncultured Planctomycetales bacterium
GGGGGGGGGGGGGGGGGGGGGGCCGGCGACGGGGCGGGGGGGGGGGCCGGCGCCGGGCGGCGGCGCACGGCGGTAGTAGGGGATGGAGCGCGGACGGTGCCGCGGCCAGGGGGGGCGGCAGGGCGTGAGCCAGTAGTTGCTGAAGGCGCGGGCGTGGAGGGCGGTGTAGGCCGGCGGGTGGGGGAGGGGGCCGCCGCTCTCGAACTCGTAGTAGCAGGTACGGCCGTCGAGCACGGCTTCGGCGGCGCGCAGGAGGGCGAAGTAGTCGTCCTGGAGGCGCTCCATCTGCACCTGGAGGAAGTGGACGCGGCGCTCGTGACGGGAGAGGCTGTGCGTGGCGGAGAGGTGCAGCTTTTCGAACTGGCGCTGCAGGTTGCGCGGCGTGCGCACCAGCCACGGCAGCAGGAGCAGCAGGCAGAGGGTGCGGCCGTCGGGCGGCCAGCGGAAGGGCAGCTTCATGGCGTCGGCGTCTCCGGATCGACAAAGATGCGGCACCAGAGCTCGACCATGAGGCAGGCGAGGATGGGATAGGCCCCGTCGACGGCGCCGGCGGCGTCCGTCCGGCGGAGGTCGGCGAGGGCCTCCGGATCGAAGAGCCCGCGCGCGCGTACGGCCGGGTCGGAGAGGACGTCGTCCGCCAGCGGCCGGAGCGGTCCGCGCAGCCAGTCGCGGAGCGGAACGCCGAAGCCGGTCTTCGGACGCGCGATCACCTCGGCGGGCAGGAGGTCGCGCGCCGCATCCTTCAGCACCTGCTTGCCGCCGTCGGGGCCGAAGCAGAGGGCCGGGGGCAACCGCCCGGCGAAGGCGGCGACGTCGGGGTCGAGGAAGGGGACGCGCACCTCGACGCCGGTGGCCATGCTGAGCTTGTCGGTGTAGGGGAGGTTGTGGTCGCCGAGGAAGTGCCGGACCTCCAGCGCCAGCATCCGCTGGAGCGGTTCGAGTCCGCCGGGGAGGCCCTGGAGCGTCTCTTCCAGTGGCGGTGAGAAACTGTCCGGCGCGTCGGCCCCGCGGAGCGCGGGTCCGGCGAGGCGTTGTTCCCACGCGGTGGAGAGCCAGTGGAAGTAGCCGCAGAGACGTTCGTCGGCGGAGCGGTCGGCGAAGCGGAAGGCGCGCTCCAGGCGGCGGCGCGCGGCGGAGCCGGTCCCGGCCTGCGTCCCGAGAGTGCGGAGCATGCGCCGGGCGGGAGCGGGGAGCCAGCCCCAGGCGCGCTCCCACCCGAGGGCGACGTGCCGGCGGTAGCCGGCGAAGAGGTCGTCCGCGCCGGCGCCGGAGAGGAGCACCTTCACGCCGCGCTCCCGCGCCAGCCGGCAGATGCGGTAGACGTGGAGCGGCGCGAGGTCGGCCTGCGGCTCGTCGAGGTGGTAGATCATGCGGGGCAGTTCGTCGGCGATGGCGGGGTCGGCGTCGACCGCTTCCAGGGGCACGCCGAGGTGTGCGGCCATGCGCTCGGCGTAGGGCAGGTCGGCGGCGAAGCCTTCCCAGTCGGCGTCCCCCCCGAGCCGGATGCTGAAGCAGGGAAGCCGCTCGGCGCCCGCGCGCGCGGCGAGGGCGGCGAGGACGCTGGAGTCGAGCCCGCCGCTCAAAAACGCACCCACCGGGACGTCGGCCACCAGCTGCCGGGCGACAGCGGTTTCGAGGCGTTCGCGGAGTTCGGCGGCGGCGTTGCGGGCGTCGAGGTCGGTTCGCGGCGTCGTGAAGGGGAGGTCGGCAAAGCGCCAGCGCGCCTCGACGCGGCCGTCGCGGACCCAGAGCGCTTCGCCGGGGAGCACCTTCCGCACCGCGGCGAGCGGGGTGCGCGGCGCCGGGCACCAGAGGTAGCGGAGGACCTGGCGGATGGCGGCGGGGTCGAGGGTACGCGGGACCGACCGGTCCACGAGGAGGGCCTTGATCTCGCTCGCGAAGAGGAACCGGTCCGGCGCGGTTGCGGTGTAGAGGGGTTTCACGCCCATGCCGTCGCGGGCGAGGAGGAGCCGGCCCTCCGCGGCGTCCCAGAGGGCGAAGGCGAAGATGCCGTTCAACTGGCCGAGGCAGTCGGCGCCGTCGCGCAGGTAGAGGTTGAGCAGGACCTCGGTATCGCTGTCGCCGGCGAAGGCGAAGCCGTCGCGCTCCAGGTCGGCGCGGAGTTCGCGGTAGTTGTAGATCTCGCCGTTGAAGACGATGGCGGCGCGGCGGGCGGTGTCCCAGAGCGGCTGGTGGCCGCGCGGGCTGAGATCGATGATGCTGAGGCGGCGGTGCGCCAGGCCGACCCCGGCGGACGGGTCGGACCAGGCGCCGTCGTCGTCCGGGCCGCGGTGGGCCAGGATCGCGCCCATCCGGGCCAGGAGGTCGGGGTCCACCCTGCCGCTCATGCCCGCGATTCCGCACATGCCAGGCTCCCGTTCCCTGGGCGCTGCCCCCGCCCGGAACGCTCCGGAAGGGATCAGCGGATCAACTGCAGGCCCTCACCCCGGCCCTCTCTCCACGGGAGAGGGGGCTGCTTGCGTCGGCGGACGGTTGCGAACCGATTGCGGCCGACCTTCCCTTGCTTCGCAACACGGATTGCGAGCAATCCGTGCCCCCCTCCATTCCCATTTTCACCGCCGAGCAGAAGGTTGCGCCACTCCCTTTTCCGTTCATGCAGTTCAACAGCGCCCTCGTCACCGCTCCGCGCAGGTGGCGAGAAAGGCGAAGAGGCGCTGGGCCGATTCGTCCCAGCGGTAGCCGCGTGCGCGCTCCTGCGCCGCCCGCGCCAGCGCGGCGCGCCGCTCCGGCGCATGGCAGAGCCCCCGGACCGCGTCGGCGATGCTGCCGGCGTCGGTGGGGTCGAAGTACGTTCCCGCCGCGCCGAGCACCTCGGGCATGGGGTCGCGGTCGGCCGAGGCGATGGGGAGGCCCGCCGCCATGGCTTCGAGCAGGATGATCGGCAGGTTCTCGCAGCTCGAAGCGAAGACGAAGAGGTCGGCCGCGTGGTAGCGCTGGTGGAGCTGCCCGAACGGGATCGCCCCCTCGTAGCGGACTGTCTCGCGGCGGGGATCGATGCGGTCGAGCGTTTCGTTCAGTTCCTGCAGGGCGGGCGGATAGGCCGGGCCCACCAGGCGGAGCGCGACCGGGAGGCCCTCGGCCCGGAGGCGCGTGACCGCCTCGGCCACCCGGTCCTGGTGCTTGTAGACGTCGACGATGCTGACGTAGAGGATCTCGAAGGGGGCGTCGGCG
>CAZKKD010000468.1:0-3189 GCA_964553265.1 uncultured Planctomycetales bacterium
AAGGAGAAGAGAGAAAGGGGGAGGGCGGAGAGGGCAGGGGGGGGCGCCGCGGGGAAGCGGGGGACAGGCCCGGCAGGGAGAGGGAACCCGGCAGGCCGCCGGACCAGGAGGGGGCCCCCTCCATCCGGGCCAGCTCCTTCGAAAGCTGGGACGCCCTCGGCGCCTGGTACTGGAACCTCTATCGCGATGCGCTGGACCTGCCCGAGGACATCGTGGAGGAAGCGCAGGAGATCGTCGCCGGGGCCACCTGCGACCGCGAACGGCTGGAGCGCATCTACTACCACGTCATTGATCGCGTCCGCTACGTCGGCATCGAGCTCGGCCGCAACGGCTACGTGCCCCACCGCGCCGAGCGCACCTACCGCACCACCTACGGCGACTGCAAGGACACCGCGGTCCTTTTCGTGGCGCTCCTGCGCGCGGTGGGCATCGACGCCCGGGTCGCCCTCGTGCGCACCTGGGACCGCGGTCGCGAGCCCACGGGCCTGCCGGGCGCCCAGACCTTCAACCACGCGATCTGCTACGTCCCCGACGTCGACGGCGAAGCCTACTGGATGGACGGCACCACCGACTACAATCACTTCACCGAGCTGCCGCTGATGGACCAGGGCGCGGCCGCGCTCATCAGCGGACCGGACGGCGGGCGCTTCGTCACCGTGCCCGAGGATCCGGCCACCGCCAATGGCGAGGACTTCACCTATCGCGCCCGCATCGACGCCAAGGGCAACGCCGCGGTGCGCATCCGCTTCGGATACGAGGGGGTCTACGCCGCGTCCTACCGGGGCTCCTTCGAGGCGCCGGAGCGTTTCCGGCAGGGGGTGGAGCACTTCCTCGGCCAGCGCTTTCCCGGTTCGACGCTCAAGGATTTCACCACCAGCAGCAGCGATCTGCGCGAGAAAGAGGTCTTCTTCGAGGCCGCCCTCGCCGTGCCCGGACTCGCCGGCAGCGCCGGCCGGCAGCGCCGCGTCCGTCCGACCCCGCTGCAGATGGGGTTGACCAGTCGGTTCGCCAAGTGGAACGAACGCAAGAACGAGCTCATCGTCGGCAACAGCGGCCACTCCGCCTTCCCGCGGTACCGGCGCTGGACCACCACCCTCGTGCTGCCCGAAGGCGCCCGGCCCACCACGCTCCCGTCGGAGGCGAACATCGACGAGCCGTTCGGCAGCTATGTCCGGACCGTAACGACCGAGGGGAATACCGTCCGCATCCGCGCCGAGGCGCAGATCCGCGTCCGTCGTCTCGCCGCGGAGGACTATCCGGCCTTCCGCGCCTTCTGCCACCGCGTCGATTCGGCGGAGGAGGAATGGCTCATCTACGACCCCAATCCCGCCGCGGACGAGGATGCCGCCGGCGCAACCGGTGCGGCGCCGGACGAAGAGGGACCCGCCGAGGCGGCCGTGACGGACGGGGGGGACGAATGACTCCGGCCGGGCCCGCCTCGCCGCTCGACGAAACGCTCATGGCCCGCGCCATCGCGCTCAGCCGCGCGGGCGTGGCCGCGGGACAGACGCCGTTCGGGGCGGTCATCGCCCGGGGTGAGGAGGTGCTGGCCGCGACGCACAACCGCGTCTGGGACGGGACCGATCCCACCGCCCACGCCGAGGTGCAGGCCATCCGCGCCGCCGCCGCGGCGCTGGGCACCATCGACCTTTCCGCCTGCACCATCTACAGCAGTTGCGAACCGTGCCCGATGTGCCTGAGTGCGATCCACTGGGCGCGGATCGGGCGGCTGGTGCAGGGTGCGCGCATCGCCGACGCGGCCGCGGCCGGCTTCCGCGAGATGCCCATTTCCGTCGAAACGATGATTGCCCAGGGCGGCTGCACCGTCGCGGTCGTGGCCGATGTCCTCCGGGACGCCGCCGCCGCCGTCCTGCGGCAGTTCGCCGCCGACCATCCCGAACGGCTCTACTGACCCCCCCGCAAATACAGTTTCTGACCGGATTGCCGGGCGGGCCCGGGGCGTGCGGCCTGGTTCGGCTGTGTGCCCGGCTGGAAGTCCCCGGAGGTTACCGGGGGCCGAGGAGGTCCGCCAGGCGCGCCTGGAGCTCGTGCAGGCTCACCCGGGCCTGGTCGCCGCCCTCGCCCATGTCCTTCAGGGCGGCCTCGCCGGCGGCCAGTTCGTCCTCGCCGAGCAGCAGCACCGCCCGCGCGCCGAGGCGGTTGGCCTTCTTCAGCTGCGCCTTGAAGCTCCGGCCCTCGAAGTCCATCTCCGCGCGGTAGCCGGCCGTGCGCACCCGGGCCAGGAGGCCCGCCAGCGCCTTGCGGCAGGCCGGTTCCACGGCGACGCCGAAGAGGTCGAGCGGCGCTTCGCATGCGCAGCAGTCGAGCGCCTCCATTGCGATCAGGATGCGTTCCACCCCCAGCGCAAAGCCCACCGCCGGAATGCTCGGCCCGCCGAGTTCCTCCACCAGGCCGTCGTAGCGCCCGCCCGCGCCGATGGCGTCCTGGGCGCCGAGGGCATCGTGGCTGAATTCGAAGACGGTCTTCGTGTAGTAGTCGAGCCCGCGGACGATGAAGGGGTCCACCTCGTACGCGGCGCCGGAGGCGTCCATCGCTTCGCGCACCGCGCCGAAGTGCTCGTCGCAGGCGGCGCAGAGCTGGGCGTCCGGCCGGGGCCAGCCGTCGCGCTTCTTCTGGCACTCCGGGTTCTTGCAGTCGAGGATGCGCAGGACATTCCGCCCAAAGCGGTTCTGGCAGTTCTTGCAGAGGTGCGGCAGGTCGGGTTCGATGGCGGCCTGCAGTCGCTCGCGGTAGGCGGGCCGGCAGTCGGGCGCCGGGCAGCCGATGCTGTTCAGCCGCGTGCGCACCCCGGTGACGCCGAGCCGGGCGTAGAAGTCCAGCGCCATGCGGACCACCTCCGCGTCCAGGAGCGGGTCGGACGCCCCGATGGCCTCCACCCCGACCTGGTGGAACTGCCGCTGGCGGCCCTTCTGCGGGCGCTCGCGCCGGAACATCGGCCCCGCGTACCAGAGCTTCTGCAGCCCGCCCTGGCGGTCGAGGCTGTGCTGCAGGTAGGCGCGCACCACCCCGGCGGTCCCCTCGGGCCGGAGCGTGATGGTGTCCGAGCCGGGGGTGAAGGTGTACATCTCCTTCTCGACGATGTCGGTCGCCTCGCCGATGGAGCGGGCGAAGAGGGCGGTGTGCTCGAAGACCGGGGTCGCGATGGGCGCGTAGTTGCACCGGCCGAAC
>CAZKKD010000469.1:0-3136 GCA_964553265.1 uncultured Planctomycetales bacterium
CCGATGTGGTGGTTCATACGGATCTGGCCATTCTGGGTTTGCGGGCGCCGCTGCGCATCCGTGCGGAACGGCGGGACAGCGGCGCGTCTGCCGCGGAACACGTACCGGAGGCCCTGGCGGGCACGAACAGCGAACCGTTTGACTGGGTCGGGCGCCTTTCCGGACCACAACAGGAGAGCGACGGTGCGGCGTGGGGCGTGGTCGCGCGGGAGGACGGGGTTGAGCTGGCGATCGCAACCCGTCGCTTCGACCTGGGGGCTGTGCCGAGCCCCGGACTGCAGGAGACGGGCCGGTGGACAGGAAGAATAGCGACGGCTCTGCAGCGACTGGACGCAAAGGCGGAGCAGTGGCGGCTGCTGGGGTTCCGGGTAGACGGCGCCGAGGTCCGTGCCGAGCTCCAGGATCGGACCATTCAGCGCTTTGCGCTCAAGGGGAGCCTGTACGGCGGCAGCATCGACTTCGGTGCGGGCGGATGGCATATCGGCGATACGGGATGGCCGGACGCGATTGGTGTGACGGTTCGCCGCGCCGATGCGACGCTCCTGTTGCCGGCCGTGGCGCACCTGCTGCCGCCCGAGGGGGTCTTCGCACCGGTGGAGGGGCGGATCTCCTGCCTCATCTTTCACATTCCGCAGGCAACCGACCCGGCGCTGGTCCTGGACGAGTCGCTCCTGAAGGACCTGAAGCTCGACGTTATCGAGCCAGAAGCGGTCGGGGCGCGGGAGGGCTGGACGGCCACGGTTCTTGTCAACGAGGCCCTTCGCTTCGACGAACCGGCGGGGAACCGCGTCCTTGCGGCGCTCTGGGAGGTGCCGGCGCATCTCCAACGGGCCGCGGAACGGTGTGGGGCGGCGTCGTCCGAAGCAGAAGACGGGGGAGGCGGTCTGCGGGCGCTGCGGATTACGACCGGGCTGCTGACCGTCAAGCGCGATGACCGATCGGGGGCCGTGCACGTCAAGGGCGAGTTTCTGAGCGAGGAACTGGGCCGCATCGTGCTGGAGACGGTGGCCGAAAGCGCAGACGACGCGCTCCACCTGGAGGTCCGCCTTCATCCCCGCGTCCGGGACGGAGACGGCGCAACCGGGTCGTTTCTCGCCTCGCTGGGGGAAGGGGTGCGCGGAGCCATCCGGGTGGTCGAGGGGCACGGCGGTCTGCGGATCCAAATCCCGCTGCACGGTCGCGAAGGCGGGGCCGCGATACACCAGTACGAAGACGATATCGTCCGCGCCTGGACAGCGGTGCGTGCGGAAGAAGATGCTGCGGACGACAGCAACGCGGAAAGGGGAGCGCCTTGAACGTCATCGTCATCCTGTGCGACACCCTCCGGCGCGACCACGTCGGGGCCTACACCGGCGGAAAGCCGCTCAACCAATGCTGGAGCGCGGAGGCGCCGTCCTGGACGGCGCCGACGCCGAACATGGACCGGCTGGCGGCGCGGGGCACCGTCTTCGACCAGTGCTACAACGGGAGCACCCCCTGCATGCCGGCGCGCCGGGACATCTACACCGGCCGGCTGGAATTCCTGGAGCGCGGCTGGGGACCGCTGGAGGAGGACGACCTGGACCTCCCCCGGCAGGTGTCGGGTCCGCCCAACCAGTCGATCCAGAAGATGACGGGCGAGGGGTACCGCGTTTCCTGCCTCATCACCGACCACTTCCATCTCTGGGAGCAGGGGGCGGGCAACTATCACATGGGGTACACGGGTTTCCACTTCGTGCGCGGCTGCGAATCGGACAACTACCTCACCGATCCCGTCGACTTCGCCTGTCCCGAGAAGGACCGCCTCAACAAGACCGAGCGTCACTACCGCAACGTGCACTTCATCCGCCAGCAGGAGGGGGACTACTTCTGCGCGCAGTGCTTCGACGCGGCGGCGGACTGGGTCGAACGGAACCGCGAGCACGAGGACTGGTACCTGCACCTCGACGTCTTCGATCCTCATGAGCCCTGGGATCCGCCGGAAGATATTCTGAAGATGTTCGATCCGAAGGGGTACGATGTCCCCGGCTGCGGATCGGGCGGGCCCTACGCGCCCTGGCGGGAGGAGATCTCCGAGGAGCAGATGAACGCCTACCGCGCGCGGTATGCGGCGAAGGTGGTCTTCCTGGACCGCTGGATGGGGCGGCTCTTCGACAAGCTGGACGCGCTGGATCTCTGGAAGGACACGCTCGTCATCCTCACCACCGACCACGGCACCTATAACGGCGATCACGGCCGGATGGGCAAGCTGCAGACGCACGAGCACGACGCGGTCGGGCACATCCCGTTCATCGCTGCGCACCCGACGCACGGGCACGGGGAGCGACGCGACCAACTGGTGCAGCTCTGCGACATCTACCCGACCACGCTGGCGGCGGTGGGGCGGCCGCTTCCGGAAGCGCCGGCCGACCGGCCCTTCCACGGGGTCAACCTGCTGCCCCTCTTCGAGGATGCGGACGCACCGACCCGGCAGTACGCCCTCATGGGACAGTTCGGGCAGAGCGTCAGCATCACCGACGGGGAGTGGATCCTCCACCAGGCGCCGGTGGACGGCAACCAGCCGCTCAACTGGTACGGGCATTGCCTGGCGAAATTCCTGCCGGCCGACCTGGGCCCCTACGTCAACGGGAAACGGGCGTGCCATGACAACTACTGGTGGGACAGCCCGACGTGGTTGTCGGACAAGCGCGAAGACGTGAACGAACTGGAGAACCTGGCCGCGTCGAACCCGGAGAAGCTGCGGGAGCTGCAGCGTGCGCTCAAGGACCAGCTCGTGCGCCTGCACGCACCGGTGGAGCAGCTCGACCGCCTCGGGATCCGCAACGCCTGACGGACGCCGCGGCCCGCAGCCGGACCGAACCGGGAAGCACAGTCGGAGGAGGTGCGCGCATGCTGGGCAGTCTGCTGGCGTCGCACAGGATTGGACGCGTGCTCGGCATCGAGGTGCGCGTGTCGTTTCTCCTGTACGTGCTGGTCGGGCTCTTCGTGCTGGCGGATCTGCCGCGGGGGATCGGCATCGCGCTGTCGACGCTCATTGTCTTCGGCTTCCTCATCGTCTTCGTTTTTCTGCACGAGATGGGGCATTCCCTGGCGGCGTTCAAGGAGGGCGTGAGCGTCCACGCCATCTACCTGCACCCGCTCGGCGGCCTCGCGCGCC
>CAZKKD010000470.1:0-3134 GCA_964553265.1 uncultured Planctomycetales bacterium
GGTGGGGGAGGGGGGGCAGGGGGGGCGGGATTACGGGCCGGGGCTGTTCGGGCGGGCGTTGGGGGGGTGGGGGGCGTTGCTGGAGGCAGGGCCGGAGAACGCGGTCAGGGCGCAGTTGCAGGCGCGCTGGGGGGCTTTGCCGGGACCGGCTTCGGGGGCTGACGCGGCGGCCCTGCGGGCGGGGGCACGGGAGCTGGACGCCTGGGTCACGGCGATGGGCGAGCGGCGGCTTTGGGCGGCGCCGAAGATCGAGAAGACCCTGGAGGAGCGCAAGACGCGGGACGATCTGGTGCGGGCGGTGGAGCGCGAAGGGCGCTGGCCGTTCGAGGTCGAGGTTGGCGGGCTGGAGCGGATCTACCTTTTGGCGACCGACGCGGGGACCGAGAGCAGCGACGACGTGGTGATCTGGCGCAAGGGGCGCTTTCTCGACGCGGACGGAAATGCGACGCTGTGGGAGGCGGTTGCGCCGGAGGGGCTGGCGGCAGAAGCTTGCGGGCGGATGCCGTGGGGGAGCGGGTTGCGCGAGGAGGGTTCGGGCGAGGCGAGCGTGGCGGTGCGGGCACCGGCGGTGCTTGCGCTGGAGGTGCCGGAGGGGGCGGAGCGTTTCGAGGCGGAGGCGGTGGTGGCGCCGTGGGCGGACGGGGAGTCGGCGAGCGTTCAGGTGCTGGTGCTGGACGCGTTGCCGGGGCCGCACGAGCGGAGGCTTTATGGGGGACGCATGGTGATGGGGCGGGATGAGGACGCGCCGGCGATCGAGCGTTTCGAGGACGCGCACAAGGTGATCCGGGCGGTGACGGGCGAGCGCAACAAGGAGCCGAGGAAGCTGGGCGAGGTTTTCTTCTGGGTGGAGGGGATCGAGCCGCGTTACCTGGGGGAGGATTTTTCGCGGGAGGCGCGGCACTGGGAGCGCCCGGGCAAGCCGTATTATTTTACGACGGGGGCGTTGAGGGAGATGGCGGACGAGGCCGACCGGCAGCGGCTGGATGCGCTCACCGCGGCGCTCGTGTCGGAGGCACAGCCTCGCCTTCAGGACGCGGTGGCCTTGCTGGCGGAGGCCGGGATGGCCGATGCGGAGGGGGCGGAGGCGTTGCCGCCGGAAAAGCGGGACGCGCTGGAGTCGCTGGAGGCGGCGGCGCGGGCGGAGTGGCAGGTTTGGCTGGAACCGGCGCGGGGGCAGGTGGGGCGGTTTGCGCGGCGGGCGTGGCGGCGGCCGGTTAGTGCAGAGGAGATGGACGGGTTGATGAGCTATTTCGTCGAGGAGCTGGAGGCGGGGCGGACGTATGACACGGCGATCAAGGTGCCCCTGCGGATCGTGCTGGTCTCGCCGCAATTTCTTTACCGGCACATGGAGCGCCGGGGCACGAGCGCGCCGTATCCGTAGATGATCAGGGCCGTGAACACGGCGCTGAACAGCACCAGCACCCACCAGCGCCGCTCGCCGCGCAGCCCCAGTGCCACGACCATGAACAGGAAGGTGGCGACGTCGAAGCCGATGCGCTCCAGCATCAGGGTCATCGCGCCGAAGGCGCCGGCCAGCGCCACGATCCGGCCGATGCCGCCTTCCTGCGCCGGTCCGCCTTCTTCGATCGGCCTCGAGCGGAACGCCTGCGGTACGGCGGCGAGGACCAGCCCGAGCGCGAGGATGCTGGCGGGCTGCACGAGCAGCAGGTTGGACAGCTTCAGGGAGGTGCCGCGGGCATCGAGCCAGTAGACCAGGACGATGCCCGCGATGACGGCCAGCAGCAACAGGTGGCCCCAGGCGACGTCACGCCACCATTCCCTTCGAGATGCGGTCTGATCGGGCATGGCGGCGCTCTCCGTCGCTCGGGGCCGATGCTCAGGTTCCCTGCAGCAGGCCGATGTGGCTCTCCATCACCTTCGCGGTGCGCAGCAGCGAGGCGTTGGAGGCTTCGGGGCCGAACCAGGTGGTGGCGAGGTCCTGACTCTCCAGCGCCTCGACCACCTTGGGGTCCTTGGTTGTCGCCTCGATGGCGTCCAGCAGGATCCTGTAGCGGTCGGGGTGGCTGCTCAGCATCGAGGCGGCGACGCCGAAGCCGCGCTGCGAGCCGAGCACGAAGTCGGCGTCGGCGCCGTTGACGTCGGTGATCAGCGGCGCATCCCACCCGTCCTGCGCGGTATCCGAGAACACCAGCAGGGGCTTGATCTGCTCGGCGAGCGGGATGAAGCCCTGCCCGCCGACGAGGCCGATGTCGACAACCTCGCCCGCCGCCGCGTTGCGGGCCGGGCCGCCGCCATCATAGGTCACGAGCCGCAGCCCCCCGCGCGAGATGCCCTGCGCGTCGAGCAGCAGCATCAGGATCACGAGGTCAGCCGAGGCCGGCTGGATGCCGATGGACAGGCTGGTGTTGTCGGCGCGCAGGCGCTCCAGCACCTCGTCGATGCCGCTCAGTTCCGAGCCGGCGGCGGTCGTCATCAGGGTGTAGTCCCGCGACGGGGTGTTGATCATGTGGAAGTCCTCGACCTTGAACGGCGCGTTCTGGTTGAGGACGTTGAGCGGGATGAACGGCGCCGCCGAGGTGGCCGGCGACAGCGTCGATGTCGCCTTTCTCGTCCTCGCGCGCAAACTGGGACTGGAGCGCGACTCTCTCGTGGAGGACCGGCCCGAGGTCGACCGGATTCCCTTCGAGTCCGAGCGCCGTTTCGCCGTCTCCTTTCACCGCAACGGCGAGCGCGTGATCGCCCACGCCAAGGGCGCGGCCGAGGCCGTGGCCGCGCTGTGCGACGTGGACGCCGGGCGCGTGCAAGAGATGGAGGCACGCCTGGCCGGGGAAGGCTACCGCGTGCTGGCCGTGGCCCAGGGCGAGGTGGAAGAGGAAACCGCGCGGGCTACCGACCCCGACATGCTGCCAGCCCTTCGGTTTGTCGGTCTCGTCGGGTTGATCGACCCGGTGCGCGAGGCCGTGCCACAGGCCCTGAAGGCCTGTCGCAACGCCGGTGTAGAGGTGCGGATGATCACCGGGGACCATCCGCTGACCGCGCGAACGATCGCGCGCGAACTGGGCATCGCAGGGGAAGACCGGGATGGCGCGCTGACCGGGCAAGATATCGCGGACCTTTCGGAGGATGCCGACGAACGGCGCCGCAAGTACGCCGGCATCGACAACTATCTGACG
>CAZKKD010000471.1:0-3129 GCA_964553265.1 uncultured Planctomycetales bacterium
CCGCGGCGGGGGCTGGCCGGGGCGCGCCTGCGGCAGCGCCTGGGCTCCGGCGGGGTGATGCTGTGAGGCGTAAGGTGGAGGTACGGGGGGGCGTGGGGCCGATGCGGTCATCCCCTCTCCCGCGGGGGGAGGGATAGGGGGAGGGCGGACTGCGGCTCGCGTCGCGATATTGCTTGCCTCGCCCCGCCCCTCGCCCGGTGGGAGAGGGGCGGCGCCACAGGGCTGGAAGAACCAAAACCATTGCGCGCGTGTGATGCCGCGCCGCCGGAACGGCGCACCAGACGGGAGAGGACCGGATCATGGAACGCGAACCGAACTTCGACAACGTGCTGAAGGTGCTGCGCTGCGAGCGGCCGGAGCGGCCGACGCTCTTCGAGTTCTTCATGAACGATCCGCTCTACCGGCGGATGGCGGGCCCGGAGATCAGCGCCCGGGACGACCGCCTCGCCGGCTTCCGCCTCTGGATCCACGCCTTCCGGAATCTCGGGTACGACTACGCGACGGTCGGCTCGTGGATGCTGGGCGCGCTTGCCTTTCCCGCCGCGGAGCGGGCGCACGGCCAGACGGTCAGCCTCAACGAGGGCTTCGTCATCACCGATCGCGAAAGTTTCGAGCGCTACGCCTGGCAGGACCCGGCCGAAAGCGACTACTCGCCGCTTGAGGATCTGGCGGCCGAGCTCCCCGACGGGATGAAGCTTATCCTCTCCGGCCCCGGCGGGGTGCTGGAGAACGTGATCAAGCTGGTCGGCTACGAAAACCTCTGCTTTCTCATCGCCGACGACCCGGAGCTCGTGGACGACATCTTCGAGGCCGTCGGCTCGCGCCTGGAGACTTACTACCGCCTCGGCTGCGCCTACGACACCATCGGCGCCGCCATCAGCAACGACGACTGGGGCTTCAAGACCCAGCCCATGCTGGCGCCCGACGATCTGCGCCGCTTCCTCTTCCCCTGGCACAAGCGCATCGTCGAGGCCATCCACGCGGCCGGCAAGCCCGCGGTGCTCCACTCCTGCGGCAACCCCGAGAGCATCATGCTGGACATCATCGACGACATGCGCTACGAAGGCCGGCACTCCTACGAGGACACCATCCTTCCGGTCGAGGATTTCTACGAGCGCTGGTGCGGCCGGATCGCGGTGCTCGGCGGCATGGACGTGGACTTCATCGTCCGCTCCACCCCCGAGGCCGTTCACCGCCGCGCGCACGAGATGCTGGAGCGCGCCGGGGACCGGGGCGGCTACGCCCTCGGCACCGGCAACAGCGTGCCCGAATACGTCCCCGACGAGAAGTACTTCGCCATGATCTCGGCCGCGACGGGACTGGAGTACGCATGATGCCGGGGCGCTCCACGTTTCGCTTCCGGTGCGCAGCGGCCGGGCTGGCGGTCCTCTGGCTTGTCGCGTGCGCGGCCGCGGCCGGGGAGGACTCGGCGCTTCTGGAGTTGCAGGCGCGGATGATCCGCGCCGCCGAGGAGACCACCCGATCCGTCGTCAACGTCCGCGCGGTCAGCCGGCGGCGCGTGATGACGCTCCGGCGCGATCCCTTCTGGGAGTTCTTCGGTCCCCTCGACATCCAGCCGCGGACGCAGGAAGCCGAGAGCAACGGCTCCGGCGTCATCGTCCGCCTGCGGGACGGCGAGGCCGTGGTGCTCACCAACCACCATGTCGTCGCCGACGCGGACCGCGTCTACATCCGCCTGTCGGCATCGGAACGCGAAATCCAGGCCCGCATCCTGGCCGACGACGAGGACGCCGACCTGGCCGTGCTCGCCTTCCGGCCCGAGGGCCCCGTGGTCGTGGCCGAACTGGGCGACCCCGGCGCGCTGCGGGTGGGGCAGTGGGTGCTGGCCATCGGCAACCCGTTCGGCCTCTCGAACACGGTGACGCAGGGCATCGTGAGCGCGGTCGACCGGGTGCTCCCCGAACAGAGCCGGTACCGCGACTACATCCAGACCAGCGCCGCCATCAACCACGGCAACTCCGGCGGCCCCCTCATCACCCTCGACGGCAAGGTGGTCGGCATCAACACCGCCGTCGTCAACCCCACCGCCCGCGGCGGCCAGGGCGCCTTCGCCGGCATCGGCCTCGCCGTGCCCATCAGCGCCGCGCGGCTGGACAGCCTTCTCGGCACCGGGCGGGTCGGCCGGGTGACCCTCGGCCTCTACGGCGTCCCCGCGGAGGGGGGCGGCTTCCGCATCCTGGCGCTCAGGACCGACGCCGTCCGGGCGGCGGGTCTGCGCGTCGACGACATCCTCCTCCGCTGCCGCGACCGCCGCGTCGACAGCGCCGACGATCTCCGCCGCGCCCTCGCGACGCTCGAGCCGGGCGATGCCTACACCCTCACCCTGCGCCGCGACGCACGGGAACTGCGCCTGACGCTCACCGCCGCGACCGATACCGTCGAACTGGCCGAAAACTGGACCGGCCTCCAGGTGACGGCGCTCACGGCCGCGATGCGGGAACGGTACGGCTACCGCGCGGACGCCAAGGGCGTCCTGGTGCAGGATCTTGCGGCCGACAGCCCCGCCGCGCGGCTGCCGTTTGCGCCCGGCGACGTCATCACCCAGGTCAACAGCACCCCCGTCGCAACGCCCGAAGCCTTCCACCGCGCGCTCATGGACGTGGCCGACGCGCAGTCCATCTACGTCGTGGCCTACCTCCAGCGCTACCGCGGCATGCGGTTCGTCAAGATCACCCGGTAGCGCACGGCTACACACCGTTGCGGCCCCACCGAGCGCTTCGTGGCCTGCGCGGATCGCCTCCGTTCCGCTTCGGGACACAATCTCCTGCATCGCAACGGGATGTGTTTCCGGCAGAATTGACAAAACCCGGTTGCAGCGGTCGGAAACATGGGCTACTTTTTCGATGGTCCCGTTGTCGTTCGATCTTTGGGAATGTCGCACCTTTGGGCCGGGCATGGAACGTCAGGAAGCGCACATGGATCTGACCTACCGGGACGGAGAGCTGGTCGGCGAAGGGCGCAAGACGCTGGTGGTGGAGGACGACCCGGCGGTGCGGCGCATCGTCGAGCGCGTCCTGCGCCAGCGCGGGCACGAGGTCTGCGCCTGCGAGGACGGGGACACCGCCTGGGCGCGGTACCGGGAGGAGCTCTTTCCGCCGTTGCGATCGG
>CAZKKD010000472.1:0-3110 GCA_964553265.1 uncultured Planctomycetales bacterium
AGAGGGGCCGCCTCACGCGCGCCCGACAAGAATGTCGCGGAGTTCGTCCCGACTGAGCGCGCCGCGGTCGAAGGCGGCGACGGCGTCCTGACGGCGTTCGCGCCGGTCGTCGGGCAAGCCGGGCGCGAACTCGCACCGCAGCCGCGCGGGGTAGGCGCCGAGCAGGTCCTGCTGAATCTGTTGCGCCAGGAGCGCCAGCTTGGGCGCCACGGTGTTGCGGTAAAAGATGCGCTCCATCGCCTCGGCGGAAGCGCGATTGACGTCCTCGCTGATGCCGGCCACCGCGGCGGGGACGCCGAAGACGGCGAGGATCTCGTCGCGCGTCATGCGGCTGCTCTCGAGGAAGTCCATCTCCCGCGGCGAGAAGGTGAAGGGCCGGACGCTCAGGCCCTGCTCCAGGATGAGCGCGCGGCCGGCGCGGTCGGGCCCGCCGAAGCCGCGGCGGAGCGCCTCCTCCAGGCGCTTGCGCACATCGGCGGAGAGCTTCTCGCCCGTCTGGACCGCCAGGCCGGGGAAGGCGCCGTTGGCGAAGCTCCGCCGCTCGGCCGTCTTCATCGCCTCGTGGCTGTCGACCGACCCGGCCGCCGCCTGGAGCGGCCCCTTGCCGTAGTAGGCCGACTCGGGGCCCGGGTACTTGAGGTGGATCACCCCGCCGGGGCCGAAGCGCCCCTCCACCCCGGTGGCGCGGAAGAGATAGGCCCCGACGAAGCGCGCGCGGTCGGGCACGACGCGCATGTGCTGGCTCGGCAGGAGCCAGAGCGCCGCCACGCGGCCGAGCGCGTTGGCCGGGGCGTACCAGTAGGCGTTGCCGGTGAGCTCGAGGTGGATCATCGTCCGGGTCCAGAGCGAGACCGCGGTGTCGAAGGGGTTCACCTCCGCCAGGAGCGCCGGGAGCGGATGGGCGGGGTCGAGGCGCTCGCCGGTGTCGGTGCGGACAAAGGCGAGCGGCGTGCCGGCGACGCGGGTGGCGATGGCGCGCACCGCGGCGTAGATCCAGTGGCGGTAGTGGCGCACCTGCTCGTGCGGGTCGTCGGCCCAGGGCGCGGGGGCATCGCCGAAGGGGGCGCCGGCGGCGAAGACGCTGGCGAGCGCGGGGTCGGCGGCGTCGGTGCGGGGGGCGGGCCGGCCGACGGCGCGGCGGACCCGTTCCCAGAGCGTTGCGGTCATGGTCGTCTCCCTCTCGTGCGGGCCGGCCATTCCGGCCCGGGGCGATGGCGGTGGCTGCAAATGCGGACGCGACGCGGTCAGACCACGACCACGGCCGGGTCGAAGACCGGGCGCGGCGCGGCGAAGGTGAGCGCCAGCGCGTCGGCCCGGTCGGGACTGCCGCCGAGGCGCGCGCGGATGGCGTCCTTCGGCTCGATGCGGATCGCACCGGCGCCGGTGAGCTCGTACCGGAGCGCACCGAGTTCGCGCGCGAGGTCGGCGTCGCCGGCGAGCGCGAAGCCGCGGGCGGGGTCGCCGATCGCCTCCCGCAGCGCCCAGTAGCACTCGGCCCGGACGTTGGCGAAGTGGTCGCGGTCGCGCGGCGCCGCGCCGAGGACGACCGGCGTCACCGCGAGGCCGTCCTCCACCAGGCCGTCGGTCACCCCGGCGCCGAGGCCGGTGTCGTCCATGAAGACGTGCCCCGGAACGAGATCGTGTTCGCGGACCAGCTGCCGGACGCGGCCGGCCGTCTCCATGGTCGAACGGGTGCGGGCGGTCTCGCGCAGGCGCACGCCCCGGGCGTCGCGCAGGCAGAAGGCGGTGGCGTCCTCACCGGTCCGCGCCACGTCGACGCCGAGGCGGAGCGTGGCCGGATCGGCCGGGCCGTCCGGGGCGGGCCGCCCGACCGCGGCCTCCACCGCGGCGCGCGGAAAGAGCGCACCGGCCCCGTCGTCGGGAAACTCGCCCAGGACGCGCGCCCGGTAGAGCGGGCTCGTCTCGCCCCAGGCGCGCCGGTGGGTTTCGATCCAGTCGCGGGTGACCAGCGCCGGCCAGCGGGCGGCGTCGCCGTCGAGGTTGGGGCTGTCCCAGCAGGAGATGCGCACGGTGCGCCAGGCCGAACCGGGTGCGAAGGCGGCGTAGAACGGCCCCGACGGGCGGGTGGGGTTGCCGATGGCGAGCAGGCGGCTGCCGCGGGTGGTGAGGAGCGTCTCGGCCGCCTCCCAGACCTCGGGGCGGACGCCGGGGGCCTCGTCGAGGATGACGAGGAGGTGCTCGGCGTGGAAGCCCTGGAAGCGCTCGGCCTCGTCGGTGGAGAGCCCGAGGGCGAAGGCATCGGGGCCGAGCTTGATGGCCTCCTCCAGCGCACGGCCGCCGACCGGGAGGCGCGCGCCGGCGTGGAGGCGGCGGATCTCGTTCCAGAGCACGTTGCGCACCAGCGCCTGGGTCGGCGCGGTCGTGACCACCTTCGCCGGGTGGAACGCGTAGAGGAACCAGAGCGCCGCGCAGGCGGCGGTGAAGGTCTTGCCGGTGCCGTGGCCGCTGCGGACCGCGACGCGCGGGGCGTCCCGGAGCGCGGCCAGCACCTCGGCCTGCCGCTGCCACGGCTCGACCCCCAGCACCTCGCGGCAGAAGAAGACGGGGTCGCGGCGGCAGTGTTCGATGAGCGTGCGGGCGAGGGTGGCGTTCATGCGTCGTCTCCGTCGGAATGGGCGGGGGGCGCTTCCGCGGCGGCGGCGCGGGCATCGCGCTCGGCCTGGCGTGCGCGCTCGGCGACCTCCAGGAGGGTCTGCGCGGCGTCGGCGGCGCGGTCGGCGTCGGGGTCGAGAAGGTCGAGGATCTTCTCGCGGCTGTCGAGGGCGGCCAGGGCGACGCGGACGTCGTCCTTCTCGAAGGCGCGGCGGACGAGCTCGTCCCGCTGGAGGACGGCCACGCGGCGGCGGTCGCGCGGGTCGCGGCGGCCGGCCTCGCGGGCCAGCTCGCGGTGCGCAGCGTCGAGGTCGCGGCGGGCCTGGCGGGCGTCGACGGCGTGGTCGGCGACGAGCTCGTCGAGAACGGCGCGCTCGTCGCAGCCGGCGCGGAAACGCGTGAGGACGAAGGCGATCCGTGCGCGGCGCTCCGCCTGGCGGCGGGCGCGGGCGGCGCGGCTCTGGTTCTGCTTCTTCTGCCGCTTCGCACCGGACGCC
>CAZKKD010000473.1:0-3107 GCA_964553265.1 uncultured Planctomycetales bacterium
CGGGCGGTAGACCCGGCCGGGCGCGATGACGCGGAAGGGCGGTTCGCCGTGCTGCATGACGCGGATCTGCACCGTCGAGGTCTGGCTGCGGAGGATGCCGCCGTCCTCGATGAAGAAGGTGTCGAAGTCGTCGCGCGCCGGGTGGTCGGCCGGGATGTTGAGGGCGGTGAAGTTGTGAAAGTCGTCCTCGATCTCCGGCCCGTCGGCGAGGGCGAAGCCCATCCGCTCGAAGATGCTGACGATCGCCTCCCGCGTCTGGCGCAGGGGGTGGCGCGTGCCGCGGTGCTGGGCGGCGCCGGGGAGGGTCGGGTCGGGCAGCGGGCCGGTGGTGTCGGAGCCGCCGGTCTGTTCCATGCGTTCGCGGGCGGCCTCGAAGGCGGCGTTCAGGTCGTTCTTGAGGGCGTTGGCGGCCTGGCCGGCCTCGGCGCGGGCCTCCTTCGAGACCTCCTTCAGGCGGCCCATGAGGGTGCGGACCTGCCCGCTGCGGCCGAGATAGTGGATGCGCAGTTCCTCGAGTTTCGCCTTGTCGGTTGCGGTTTCGAAGGCCTTGCGCCCTTCGTCGAGCACCGCGTTGAGATCGTCCATCAGGCCCATGATCGCTCCTCGGGTTCGGCTCGTCGTGCGGGACGTGCGGTCGGGACTCCGGTCCGCCGCCGGGGGAGGCGGGCGGACGGCGCCCGTGCGGGGACGGGCGCCGGTCCCGGAGGTTGCGTCAGGCGGCTTCGAGCGCCTTCTTGGCCTGGTTCACGACCTCGGTGAAGGCATCGGGGTTGTGAATGGCCAGCTCGGACAGGCTCTTGCGATCCAGGTCGATCTCGGCCTTCTTGAGACCGTTCATGAATCGGCTGTAGCTCAGGCCCTGGGCGCGGACCGCGGCGTTGATGCGCTGGATCCAGAGCTTGCGGAACTCGCTCGGGCGCTTGCGGCGGTGGGCCCGGGCGTAGGCGTCGGCGCGGATGACCGACTCGTTGGCCGTGCGGAACAGCTTGCTGCGGCCGCCGCGATAGCCCTTGGCGCGCTTCAGGACGCGCTTGTGGCGCTTGTGGCGGGGCACCGCTCCCTGGTTGCGTGGCATGTCTGAACTCCCTTCGCGTGCAGTCGGAAGCCGCGGGGCCGGAGGCCCGGCGCGGCCGGATGGCGAAAACGAAACCGGCGGACTACATCTCGCCCAGCAGGCGCTTGATGCGCCTGGCCTCGACCGGGCTGACCGCGGTCACCCGACGCAGGCGGCGCTTGCGCTTGCTCGATTTCTTGGCGCGGATGTGACCCGTGAAGGCGCTCACCTTCACCACCTTGCCGTTCTTGGTCACGCGGAACCGTTTCTGGCATCCCTTGTGGGGCTTCAACTTGGGCATGGCACCATCTCCTTGCGGTCGTGTCGCTCCCTTCCGGCGCGCCCCGGCGGCGGATCCGCGGCGGCGCGTCGGAAGCGTTTCATTCGGATTCTTTCGGCGCCGGGGCTTCGGTCGTTTCCTCGGCGTCTGGCTGCGGTGCGTCCGGGGCGTCCGGCGCTTCCGGCGCGGCGTCCGCGTCCCCGGCGGGGGCGTCGGTCTTCTCGTCCGCGGCCGGCTTTGCGCTCTCCTCGGCCGTATCCTTGGCGTCCTTGGCCGAGCTCTTCGCCTTTTTCGACTTGCCCGGCTTCTTCGCAGTCTGCAGTGGCGCGAGCAGCATGGTGCAGCGGCGGCGATCCATCCGCGGCGGCATCTCGACCTTCGCCACGTCTTCGAGATCTTCGGCAAACTGTTTCAGCACGTCCGCGCCGAGTTCGGCGTGCGCCAGCTCGCGGCCCCGGATCTGGAGAAAGACCTGCAGGCGGTGTCCCTTTTCCAGGAACTCGCGCGCCTTCTTGATCTTGAATTCCAGATCGTGGTCCTCGATGCGGATGCTCCGCCCGAGGCGCAGCTCCTTCATCTCGGCGCCGTGGCTTCGCTTGCGGGCGGCCTGTTCGCGCTTCTGCTGCTCGTACTTGAACTTGCCGTAATTCATGATCCGGCAGACGGGTGGGCTCCCGTCCGGCGCGACCTCCACGAGGTCCAGATCCCGATCGTTGGCCGCGGCGAGCGCATCCTCCGGCGACATGATGCCCAGCTGCTCGCCCTCTTCGCTGATCACGCGCAATTCGGCGGCCTGGATCTCTTCGTTGATCCTCAATCCTTTCTGGTGAATCGCTAACCCTCCGTCGTTCTACCCGCGCCTGGCCGAACACCGTTCGCGCGCCGCACAGGGGCGCGCAGGCCATTCGGCTGTTCCGTCCGTCGGTTCCTCTTGTCATTCGTCCCTGCAACGACGCCGGCGCCGCCCCCTCGGGGACCGCGCCGGTTGTGGTGGTTCAAGCGTTCGGTTCGCCGCCGCCGGTCCAGTCCACGTCGGCCGGCAGCGTGCGCGTCGTCGCCTCGTCGGTGAGGCGGGCGATGAGCGTCGCCAGCGTCACGGTCCCCAGGTCGCCCAGCAGCCGCCGGCGCAGCGACACCGCGCGCTCGGCCACCTCCCGGTCGCCCACGATGGCGAGGTAGGGCACCTTGCGCAGCTCGCCGCGGCGGATCTTCGCGCCCACCTTGTCCGCGGCGCAGTCGGCGGACGCGCGCAGGCCCGCGGCGCGCAGCTTGGCGGCCACGTCCTTCGCATAGTCGGCCTGCGCGTCGGTGATGGTGAGCACCCGCACCTGCTCCGGCGCCAGCCAGAGGGGGAAGTCCCCCGCGTAGTGCTCCACCAGCACGCCGGTCAGGCGTTCCAGGCTGCCGGCGATGGCGCGGTGGACCATGACGGGCCGCTGCTTGTCGCTGTTCGCGTCGACGTAGGTCATGTCGAAGCGCTCCGGCATGGCGAAGTCCACCTGGATCGTGCTCATCTGCCAGGTCCGCCCGATGGCGTCGGCGATGTGGAAGTCGATCTTCGGGCCGTAGAACGCGCCGTCGCCGGGGTTGAGCCGGTAGTCGATGGCGAGCTCCTCCAGCGCCTTCTGGAGCGCCCCTTCGGCGGTCGCCCACATCGCCTCGGAGCCGATGCTCTTCTCCGGCCGGGTGGAGAGTTCCACGTGGTCGAAGTCGACGCCGAAGGTCTTGTACATCTCGAAGACCGCGCCGATGCAGTCCTTGATCTCGTCCTTG
>CAZKKD010000474.1:0-3107 GCA_964553265.1 uncultured Planctomycetales bacterium
CACGGAGACGGCTCCCGAATCCGCAACCGCCGGGTCTGTCCCGCCCGCCACGGACGACAGCGAAGTCGAGGAACCGGAAGAAGAGCTCCTTCCGGTCTGAGCGGCGGCTTCCGCCCTTCACGTGATCGTGCCTTCGTTTGGCAGGCTTTGTCCCTGCGGGCCGCGGGCGTTGCCGCGCCCGGGGCCATTCCGTTCTCCCTCTCCCTCCGGGAGAGGGCCGGGGTGAGGGCTCCGAACGGTGAAAACTCTCTCACCCGAAACCCTCTCCCGGAGGGAGAGGGGGCTTTTGCCGAATCGGCGCCGCCAGCTTCAGAGCGAACTGGCGAGAACTGAATGACCCTGTTGCCGCGCCGGTGTGCCTTGACGGGCGGAGCGGAGCAGCCTATGGTGGCCGGACGAGGCGCTCGGCCGCGACGGCAGTGCGTCTGGTGGACATCCTATGGACCCCGGCGGCCCCGGCACGGCCCGGCGGTCGCCGCCAGCGGGAGGCGACCGATGGAACTGCGACTCTTCTTCAGCACCTTCGCCCTCATCTTTCTCGCCGAACTGGGCGACAAGACCCAGCTGGCGGCCATGGCCGCCGCCACGGGGGAGAAGTCGACGTGGACGGTCTTCGCGGGCGCGTCCCTGGCGCTGGTCGCGAGCACGCTCATCGCGGTGCTCCTGGGCGATGCGTTGCAGGCCGTCTTCCCGCCCCGGCTGATCCAGGGCGCGGCGGGGGTGCTTTTTCTCATTTTCGGGGTCGTCTTCCTCGTTTCCGCTTTCCGCGCCGCCCCCGCCGCCGAAGCCGAGGTGGAGGAAGCGCCCGGGGCGCCGGCGGTCGGGGCCGGAGCCGGACCGCTGCAGGCCCTGGCGTTCGCGGGGGCGGCGGCGTTCGAGGAAGCGGCGTGGCGCGACTACGTGCGCCTGGCCGACACGGTGACGTCGCCGGCGCTGGCGTCGCTCGGGGGGGCGCGGGCCGGGGGGGAGGGCGGGGACGTGTGGGACGGGTCCGGGCTGGCCGGGGGGACCGAAGGGCCGGGGCGCGGCGGGGCCCCGCCCGCGGCGCCGGAAGGGGTGGGCGCGCCCGCGGCGGAACAGGTGACGACGGAGCGCGAGGATGCGGTTCTCCGTGACCTCCTGCGCCACGAAGAGGCGAAAGCGGCATTTTATCGCGCATTGGCGGATCGGACCGCACTCCCCCCGCTCCGGCAGGCATTCCGGGCGCTGGCGCGGGAAGAAGACGACCACGCCCGCCGGCTTCGCGCCCTGGCCGAAGGGTCGGTTCCGGACGGCGGGAATTCATAACCGCTTTCTACTGAATGGGTTGCGGAGTAGAATGTGGCGGTGGGGCCGGCCGCCTCTGCCGGCAAGTGGAAGGACGGGGCCGGCGCGCACCCGCCGGGCGGACGGTCCGGGAGGGGGTCCCGGAATGCGCTCTGGAGCCAACCTGTTGGCCCGAGACCCCTGTTTTCGCAAAAAAACGCCTTGACTTGATCAACTTCCACCGAATAATCGCTAAACGTTCGAGGCGGGCCAGGGGGCCTGTCCAATCGGTAGTTCGGGAACGGTTTGTGAAAAGGGAGAGACAGGAATGGCGAAGAAGGCGAAGAAGGCCGCCAAGAAGAAGTCGGGCGGCGGCGGCGAGATGCTTGTGGTCAGCAGCAAGGTCAAGGCCTACATCAAGGAAAAGGGCCTCATGACCAGCGGCGACGCTCTCGAAGCGCTCAACGGCAAGATCCACTGCCTCCTCGACGCCGCCATGGAGCGCACCAAGGCCAACAAGCGCTCGACGGTCAAGCCCCAGGACCTCTAGATCGCTGACGCGATACGTGAGGGACGGCGCGCATGCCCTGCGCGCCGACAGGAAGAACGACGCCGCCAGCGGCGTCGTTCTTTCGTTTGGGGCGAAGGGATTCAGCCCGCAGGGAGGCCGATGCAGCTGTTCGGACCGGGCGGATGGGGCGCTCAGCCGGCGTTGTCGGGTGCTGGGGCGGGCGGCGGGCCGGAGATGTCCTTCGACGCGTCCGGTGCGGACGGGGCGCCGGCGGGGGGGCGGGCCGGCTGGGTCGCGCGGTCGGGATAGAGGAGCGCGGCGATGGTGGCCTTGACGTGGCGCATCTCCCACGCATCCCGGAACTGGAACACCAGCCCCACGAAGCCCCGCTGCGGGCCGAGGCGCAGCACGCTGCTGACCGCACAGACGGCGGTGACCGGCTCCAGCATGTCCTCGGGCGGCTGGATCTCCAGGGTCATGCGTTCCTGCTGGCCCAGTGCGTCGCAGAAGACGGGCAGGTCACGCGCCGGGACCTCGATCTCCGCCGAGTCGCCGGTCAGCATCCGGATGTGGGCGTCTCGCGGGGGGCGCTCCTCGCCGCTCCGTTCGGGGAAGAAGTAGCGCGCGCGGTAGCAGACCACCTGGTCGCGGTCGCGCAGGCGGACGCCCGTCATCTCGATAACGACGAAGACCGCGTACATCGCCAGGATGTGGAGGACGATGAGGGCCGCCTCCCAGCCCTTCGCCTCGATCAGCTGCATCGAGCTCAACCCCACGGCGAAGGCGAGGAAGTAGACGATGACCACCACCTGCTTCACCGAAAGGCCCAGCCGGCGCAGACGGTGGAAGAGGTGGTTGTGATCCGGACTGACGGGGCTGCGGCCGTTGTAGATGCGGATGAACATGACGCTCAGCGTGTCGTACAGGGGGACGCTGAGGATGAGGATCGGCATCGCCACCGCGGCCAGGCCGCTGCCGGTCTGCATGAAGGCCACCACCAGCGGCACCGTGGCCAGCATGTAGCCGAGGAAGAGCGAACCGCAACTGCCCATGTAGATGGTGGCCGGGTTCCAGTTGTGCCGCAGGAAGCCCGCCGAGGCGCCGCAGAGAATCACCAGGAGCATCCCCACCATCACCTGGCCGGTGAGGAAACAGAACGCCGCCATCAGCCCGCCGCTGATGATGGCCACCCCCGCCGCCATCCCGTCCATGCCGTCCAGCAGGTTGAAGGCGTTGGTGACCCCGACGATCCAGAGGACCGCGATGGACCAGGTGATGACCGGCGGCACGCCCAGCAGCTCCGGGCGGATGCCGAAGGGGACGATCGCGCCCGCCTGCGCCGCCGCCGCGG
>CAZKKD010000475.1:0-3105 GCA_964553265.1 uncultured Planctomycetales bacterium
GACGAGGTCAGCATGGGGAAGCTGCCGCCGAGCGTGTCGTCCATCGTGGCCGCCATCCTGGCCGTGGCGCCCTCGCTGTTTTCGATGGATGTGCGCATCTCGTCGATTTTTTTGCCGGAGCTGGCCATCTTGAGGGCGGCCCCTGCCCCGCGGCCGAACAACTGCTCAAAGAGTGCGAGCCTGCCGGCGCTTCCCATGCCCGCCGTCGCGGCGTCGAGCTCGCGGAGGATTTCGGTCGGCGCGCGGAGGTTGCCGGCGGCATCGGCGGCCTCGATGCCGAGCGCGCGGAGCTTCTCCTGGACCGGCGTCCGGGACAGGTTTTTGAGGATGCGCGCCATCGCGGTGCCGGCCTGCGATCCCTTGATGCCGTTGTTCGCCAGCAGCGCCAGGGAGGCCGCCGTGGATTCCAGGCTGACGCCGGCCTCCTGGGCAAACGGCGCGATGTACTTCATCGTTTCGCCGATCAGCTCGACGTCTGTACTGGCGCTGGTGGCGGTGGCGGCGAGCACGTCCATGACGCGGGCCGACTGCGAGGCCGGAATCTGAAAACTCCGAAGCACGTTGGCCGCGATCTCGGTGGCCTGGGCGAGGTCAGTCTCCGACCCGCGGGCGAGGTCGAGGAGCCCCGGGATTGTCTGGAGGGTTTCCTCGACGCTGAAGCCGGCCTTGGCCAGCTCTTTCATGCCGCCCGCCGCCTCGGATGCGGAGTAGGACGTCGACGATCCGAGGCGCTCGGCCTCCGCGCGGAGGGCGGCGAACTCCTGCTCGTTGGCGCCGCTGATGGCCTTGACCTTCGCCATCTCGTCCTGGAAGTTCGCGGCGGTGCGGGACGCGAACGCCAGCGGCGCGCCCGCCGCCGCGCCCGCGGACAGCAGGCCGCGGCCAAGCGCCTGCGCGCGCGATCCGAACTGGCGCAGGCGGGCCTCGGCCTTGGCGAGGCCTTTTTCGAGGCCGCTCATTTTTGCGCCGATCTCGACGTAGGCGCGGCCTGCGCGGATGTCCTGTCGGCTGCCAGCCATGGGGCATCTCCGTCAGTCGCCGGCGAGAAAATCGTCCGGCGTGGTCTTCGCCTCGCGCAGGGCGAGGTTCGTTATGTGCGACAGCGTCGCGGCGAGGCGGGCGTTGGCGGCGTCCTCGCGCGCGCGGGCCATCGCGTGGATCTCTCTCAGTCCGCAGGCGGTGCCGGCTGGGTCGACGCCGGCGAGTCCGCAGAGCCGCCAGACATCATCCCATCGCCAAGGTCGAGCGCCTGCGTCAGCGCCGCGACGGCGGCGGCGGCATCTTTTCGGATGGCGGCGATCCGGCCGGGAATCTCCTCGCGCGGCACGGACGTCCGCAGGGTAAAAAAAAGCACCGCCTCCACCGCGGCCTCCTGCATCGCCAGGTAGCTCGGCCCGTCGAACGCCTCCAGCCACTGGTCGAGGCTCTCGGGGGCCGCCTGCGCCTTGGCCTGGTAGCGCGTGCCCTCGTAGGCGAGCTCGGCCAGCGGGCCGGCGTCCAGGACGTGCGGCTGCATCCGGTCGAGGCCGAGGCCGTAGCGGCGGCAGAACCGATGCACCAGCGGCACGGTAAGGCGAACGTCCCATTCGCGCGCGCGCTCGTCGCGGAACTGCGTGTGGAACAACTCCCGGTGGTCCTGCTGCGGTTCGGTGGCCATGGCGAGCGGTCTCCTGTTGCGGGGTCGAAAAACGTCCCGCCGCCGCCGGGCCTGCCCCTCGGGCCCGGCTCCGGCGCGCGGCGGGAACCCTGTGCGGTCAGCTGCCCGCGACGAACGCGGAGCCGCTGGTCGTGCCGGTCTGGGGCGCGGTCTGGTCGGAGTTCTGGATGAACGAGAGCTCGAAGCTGACGGTCGTGTTGTCCTCCAGCGGCTCCTTTCGCTCGCCGCCGTAGACGCCGCAGATCATTCGCGTCGCGTCGAGGTCGTCGGTGCTGATGACGCCGCCCTCGACGTGCAGGACGTCGACGGGCTTGCGGTTCGTCTGCGCGTCCTTCAGCGTCTGGTAGGCCGTGTCGGTCTCGCCGGCGGCGGGGACCAGGGACTCGAAACTGAAGCCGGCCTCGGACAATCCGTAATTGCTGGCCTTGTAGCCGAGGCGCGCGGTCTGGCGGCTGGTGCTGTCTTGCTTGTCGATGTTGTCGGTCTTCGTCACCTCGCGGGCGAGGGCGATTTCCGTCCAGGTCGGCGAATCGAAGTCGTAGTCGCCGGCGCCGTCGACGTTGGTGTTGATGTAGAATCCGGATTCGTAGCCCATCTGGGTATCGGTGGCCATCGGGTGCTCTCCTGTGTCTGTCGCGCCGGGGGCGCGGTATCGTCCGCCGGGTCAGGCCCGGACGCTGTCGCGCCACTCGGGCGCAATCTTGTCGAGGTTCTTTTCCAGTGCCGGGCCCATGAACGGGCGCTCCGGGTAGGTCCGGGCCAGGCTGTCGCCGCCGAACTCGTGGAGCTCGTTGAACCAGGGGCTTTTCCACGGGCCGATGACCACGGCATGCTCTTCCTGGTCGAGGCCGTACAGGATGTCGTTGCGCAGGAAATCCGTATGCGTGTGCGGCGGCTTGCCGGGGCGGCTGGGGCCGGCGCGGCGGCGGATGCTGCGGCGGGCGGTGAGGCGGACGCGGGCGCCGATGCGGCTGAGCGTGCGGAACGTCGCCTGGTCCAGCGCGTCGCGGATGGTCTGCCGGGCGAAAAACACGTCCGGCGTGACGCGGAACAGGCCGCCGCCGCGGGCGGGGCCGGCGAAACTGCGCATTGCGGGTCCGCCGGACTGGTAGCTGCCGAATCCCATCAGGAGGCCTCCGCAAAGTTGAGCGTGACCGCCGTCGCGAAGAGGCGGTGCTCCTGGAGCCACGCCGGGTCGTAGAGGGTGCGGCGCTCGACCGACGGGCTGGGCGCGCCGTCGAGGGTGGTGCGGAGGAAGTGCGTCTGGATCTCCTCGGCCAGGTGGAGCGCCTCGTCGGCGGCGTCGTTGTCCGCGGCGCGGCGGAGAATGCCGACGTCGACCTGGTACTCGTGGCCGGTGCGGCGGCGCGCCACCGACTGCGCGGCGTACTCGCGCGGGGTGACGACGACGCGGATGTCGGCGTCCACCGCGTCGAGGTCGTAGAACG
>CAZKKD010000476.1:0-3104 GCA_964553265.1 uncultured Planctomycetales bacterium
CTGCTCGACTGCCCCAAGCCATCCGAGCCATCGCACCCTCGTGGTCGCACCCGACTTTGCCTCAGGACGTAGGATGGGCCTTGGCCCATGCTGAAGGGAGACCTGAAAAGGCAGACATCCTACCTGCTCGCCCTTCGTGCCCCATTCTGCAGTATGCGGAAATGACTGGCTTTGTCAACGCGGAGGAATTGACGCAGACGAAAGGGGTTTCAACAGCCGTCCAGGCCAATTGCTCGCCCGCGCTCCCGGAGGCGGGCGAAGCCCAAAGCGCATCCGCAGGATCCAAAACAGTCTGTTGTCCGTTTTGCGCCTTTGCGCTCTTCGCGCCTTTGCGAGAAACTGTGCTCCAAAGACGCTGAGGGTAACGCGGGCGTTCGCAACGGGGCGACGCGACAACGGGCGCAGAGCAGGTCATTTCGGCAGGAACTTGCGTGCGACGGCAAGGGAAGCTGTTGTTTAGGACGCGTCCCTGGTTGCGCTGCAGACCGGCCCGACTAGCGTCCCCCCACCTCTTCGCGGAAGATGCGGATGAGGGTGTCGACCTCGCTCACGAGGTGCTCCACCTCCACCGTCTTGCTGACCGCCAGGGTCGCGCCCGCGCGGCGGAGCCGGCGGGCTTCCGCCGGGTCGAGCCCCGAGGTGTGGATGAGAATCGGCGTATACGGGTTGTTGAAGCGGAGGTCCCGCACCGTATCCTCCGCCGCATCGTCGTGCAGTACGGTGTCCACCAGGATCAGGTCGAAGTACTCCTTCTCCGTCACGACGCGGGCTTCCGCCGCGGTGCCGACCGCGCTCACGCGGTAGCCGCCCCGCTGGAGCACCAGCGTCAGGACATCCCGGACCAGGCCGTCCTGCTCGACCACCAGCACGTGGTCGGGCGGGCCCACGGGACGCTCCTCGGTCCCGCTCACCCGCGCGGCTTCCAGGGACCACGGCCCCCGCGGCGGGCGGGCGTAGCTGTGTGCCAGGAAGGCGATCTTCAGACGGTTGACCGGCTTGCTGGTGCACGCCGATGCGCCCAGGCGCAGCGCCTTGCGCGCCAGTTCGGGCGAGTGCGCCGCCGTGATCATCACCACCGGCGGCGGATCGGTTTCCCGGCCAAGCCGTTCCAGCACGTCCAGCCCGCTCATCCCCGGCATCATGTGGTCGAGCAAAACGAGGTCCACCCGTTCGGCCCCCAGCACGCCGAAGGCTTCCTCCCCGGTCGCCGCCGAGAGGATCTCGAAGCCGTCCCGCCGCAGGAACCGCTCGAACATCCGCCGGATGTTCTCCTCGTCGTCGACCACCAGCACGCGCGCACGTGCCTCCGCCGTCGCCGGGTCGCGCAGCGGCAGCGTCAGGCGCACCGTGGTGCCTTCGCCGACGACGGAGTCGATGGCCACCGAACCCTCGTTGCGGTGGACCGCGGCGGTGACGCACGCCAGGCCCAGCCCTTTCGCCTGCGGCGAGGTCCCCAGCGCCAGTGCGCCCCGGGTGGTGAAAAAGGGATCCCGCGCATGCGCCAGCGTCGCGGCATCCATTCCCGGCCCGGTGTCGGCCACCTCCAGGACCGCCTGGTCGCCGTCCAGCCCCAGGCGCAGCGTCAGCCGGCGGGCCTCGGGGGCGACTTCGGCGAGCGCGTCCATGGCGTTCCGGACCAGCTCCAGCAGTGCAGCGTGCAGGTCCTCCCGCGGCAACCGCAGCACCACCGGCTCGGCCAGGTTCTCTTCCACGCGAATCTGCAGTTGCTGCAGGGGAAGCCGCAGCAACGCCAGCAGGTCCCGCACCGACGCCGCCGCGTCCGCCGGCCCGTCCTCCGACGGATCGATCCCGGCGAAGCGGGCCAGCCGCGCCACAATGGCGCTGCCGCGCCGCGCCGCCCGCAGCGACGCACTGTGCGCGCGCGCATGGATCGACGGATCCGCGCTCCCGTCCAGCGCCATCTGGCTGTAACCGATGATCCCCGTCAGCAGGTTGTTGAACTCGTGCGCCACTCCGCCCGCCAGCGTCTCCAGCGCCCGCTCCTGGCGCGCCAGCAACAGCGCCTCCTGCCGCGCCAGGCGCTCGGAGCAGGCCATCGGATCGCCAGCGTTCGGTGTCTCGGAATCCCTGTCCATGCCTTGTTCCTTACCTGTCCGGAATCGAGACACTGCCAGCGCTTCAACCGGCCTCGACCTACATATTCAACTGCCGTGCCGATTCCCACGAAATCCGAGCGGGGCATTGCCGGATTGTGTTACAATGTACTAGGATTCCCGACGGATCGCAAACAGGTTAGTGACGACCGCTGTCGTGAAGCCGGGATCGGACGCGCCAATCAGAGGGGATGTGCATGCCGCGCTTGTTGGAAATTGACGGTCCGCCAGAAGGATTCTGCCGGCCGTTCCCCTGCTTCCCTGCAGTGTGCTTCACCCCTGCAACACCCAGTCCCCACCCTGTCCGACGGGCGGCGCTGGCCGTGTTGGCCGCACTTGTGGTGATTGCCCCAATTGGCCGTTCCGGAGACGCGCCCCCGGCGGCCCCCAATGCGCCGGCCGCAACTCCTCAAGAGGCGCAAGTCATTGCCCTCGAAGGAGAAGACGCTACTGACGTGTCGGAAGGGTTCCGCGTCGTGCAAGACCGCACCGCGTCGGCCCAGTACGCAGCCACGCTGGCAGCCATCCAGGACGCGACAGCGGGCGAGCATCCGGATTCCGAGCGCGCGCTCCGGTTTTCGGTCCGCATCGTCGCGGAGGACGCGTTTCGCGTCTGGGTCCGCGCACGCCTGCGCGACGGCCGCGACAGCGACGCGCACGGCCCGTCCAACAGCGCGCGCGGCCCGTCCAACAGCGCGCGTGGCCCGTCCGACGCCGCCGTAGGGGTGTCGCTGGGCGCGCAGTCCGCGCCGCCGTGCCGCGTCGCGGACGCGTCCTGGACGTGGGTAAGCCCCGCCGCGACGGCCTGGCGCCTGCGGCCGGGGGCGCACGCGCTGACGGTCGCGCCCGGGGCAGACGTCCTGGTCGCCCGGGTCGTTGTGCAGCCCGTCGACGCTGCTGCGCCCTCCGGCGCCGGCCCCGCCGCCCCCGCACAGCAGGCTCCGGACACCCTGTTCCCGGCCCACCGGGTCCCGGGCCAGGACCCGCCCC
>CAZKKD010000477.1:0-3099 GCA_964553265.1 uncultured Planctomycetales bacterium
GCGGATCGGCCGGGACGGGGTGGTGGGGTCTGCGGCGGCTCCGGTTCGTGCGGGTGAGGTCTGTCCGTGCGGCGGGGGCGCTGCGGATCGCGCCGCACCGTCCCACCGTGGAGGTCACCGGAGGCGGGCCCGTTCGGGTGTCGCGATCCGGTCCGCAGCGGACGCCCCGGCCGGGCGCCCGTCGCCCGACGCGTGGGCACACCGCGTCCGTCGCGGCGGGGCATCGGTCCGGGCCTGCCGCTGACGGCGCCGGCGCCATCCCCGTCCGTTCCCCCTCCGCGTCCCGCGAAGAGGCACTTGCTCTTCAGCGGGCGCGTTCCCGGTTCGCGTGCGGACTGCGCGGGCCGGAGAGGTTCGACACCGGCCGGGCGGATCCGCCGCGGCGCAAGCCCGTGACGACCACGCGCCACGCTCCTTGACAACCCGGTGAATGTTGGCGTCGGCCAGGGCATGCGGAGCCGGCCAGCCCAGGCCACGGTATGGGTCAGGGGATGAGGACGTGCGTGATGCCCATCGTGGCGCGCAGCGGACGCTCCCCCTCCTCGCGCGGGGTGATGACCAGCGTCCGCGCCCGCAGGAGCTGCGACGAGCGGTTCAGATCGTGCAGAAAGCGGATCAGGCTCTCCATGCTGCCGTCGGCCTGCACCTCCACCTCGAACCACTTCGCGTGCCCCAGCATCCGCGGCTCCCGCGGCTTCACGTCCGCCAGGTGCAGATCCGCGTTCCGCGCGAGGCCTTCGATCTCCGCCAGCATCCGGGCGGCCGTCTCCTCGTCGGAGCCGGCCTGCTTGATGTAGGCGACGTAGCGCTGGTAGGCCTCCGAGACGAGCTCCTTCTGCTGGACGTTCCGGAAGGCGGTGCGGAGCGCCTTCTCCTCCTGCGTGATCTCCGTTTCCAGCTCCGCGAACCCGCCCACCAGCGGCGTCACCGCCACGCGGTCCAGCACCGCCGCCAGCACCAGCGTCCCCGCCAGCAGGAGTCCGATCCACTCGCGCCGCGCGAGCTGTGCGAGGGCGATCATGGCCGGCCCCCTTTCGCACCCGGTCGCGCGGAGGTGAGCGTCGCCGCGGGCGCGGTCCCGTCACGCACTTCCTCGGCGATCCCGTCGGCGCGACCCGGCGCGGGCTGGCGTTCGTAGGCGCAGAGAATTTCGAACGTGGCGCTGACCTGCCCGCCCTCTTCCCGCTTGGCGGCGTGGGTGGTCTTCACGTTCTCGAAGAGTGGCGACGCCTCCAGCACGGTGACGAACTTGAAGATGTCCGACATCGCCTCGGCCCGGCCCTGGATGCTGGCGCGCTGGCGTGCGTCGAGGCGGACGCTGGTGAGGCGGATCGTCTCCGGCGCCAGCGCCTGGACCTCGTGGAGCATGTCGAGCGTGGTGCCGCGCGCATCGAGGCGCTCCTCGATGCCGTGGATGGAGCGGCGCATCTTTTCGACCGCGGTGGCGGTCCCTTCGATGGCGCGGAGTTCGTTTCGCAGCGCATTGAGATAGGTGAGCCGCGCGTAGTAGTGGGTCGCGAGGCAGAGGCCCAGCAGCCCGGCCACGCAGAGGACGAGCGCCCCGAAGCTGCTGAGCGCGGTCCGGCGCGCCGCCAGGCGCTGCCGCATCCAGAGGTCCGGCGGGGTGAGGTCCCACGCCAGCGCGTCCGCGTGCGCGCCGATGCCGAGCACGGAGGCGGAGGACGCCTCTTCGGCGCAGGCCTCGCTCTCCTCGAGCCGGCTCACCTCGACCCGCCCGCGCGGCGGCAAAATGGCGACGGGCATGCCGAGGCGGGCGGAGAGGATCTCGTCCATCTCCGCGCACGCGCCGGTGAGGCCCGCGAGGAAGACGCGCTCGAGGACGACACCGCGCTCCTCGGTGGCGTAGAGCTTCAGCGCATGGCGCACCTCCCGGACGATGCGGTCCCACGCCGCGCTCGGCGCGTCGGCGAAGTGCTCGGCGCCGACCGGGACGGTCCGGGTAAAGACCAGGCACCCCTCCCGCAGGACCATCGCCTCGGTGTGGTTGGTATCGATGTCGAGGAGGAGCGCCGCCCCGGCGCCCAGGTCGGCGGCGGCGAGGTCCGGGTGATCGGCCAGGTGGAGGAAGACGCCCTCGGCGCCGAGGGCGACCCGCTCGACCGAGACGCCCGCGCGCTGCAGCACCTCGATGCGCTCCCGGACCACGTTCCGGCGCGCCACCGCCAGGAGGACCCGGGAGTAGCCGTTCCCCGCGGGCGCGGCGACGCGGTAGCCTGCGAGGATCTCGTCGCGCGCATAGGGGGTCTGCTTGTCGATCTGCAGCGCCACCATGTCGCGGATCTCGTCGGGCTGCTGGCTGGGGAGTTCGATCTGCCGGACGGTCGCCAGTTGGCGCGGGAGCGAGAGCACCGCCCCGTCCCGCCGCAGCCGCAGCCGCCGGAACGCCTGCGCCACGCCCTCGTGGAGTTCGCCGCGGATGCGGGCCAGCTTCAGGAGCACCACCCGCGCACGGGGCGGACCGGACGCGCCGACGGCGGCGACCTTGATGAGGTCGTTGCCGATCTCGACCACCGGCGTTTCGGCGCGGCTCCAGAAAGCCATGATCCGGATTCCCAGCTCTCGATGGCGGCGGATCGCCGACGCGCGCGATCCGGACGCAGTCTACGGCGCATCTGTCAGCCGGCGCCAGGCCAGCACGCGGCCATCGCGCCGGAGGACGAAAGCGGCGCGCCAGGTGGCGCTGCCGGCGCGCGCCTCGACCACGCCGCGGACGCAGGCGGTCCCGACGGCGAGCCGGTCGGCGGCGATGAGCGCGCGAAGCGGCGCGAGGTCCGTCTCCGAGAGGCCCGTTTCGGCGGCCAACCGGTCCGGGACCGTGTCGACCGCATCCAGAACGAGGTCGTCGGCCGTCCCGGCCAGGCCGTCGCTGCCGCGGCGCACCTTCACTATTGTATCGACCGTTTCCCCTTGCAATCCACAGCTTTGCAGGACCGCCGGGCCGGCCGTGTTGATGTTGATCCGCCCGTCGCCGACCGCGGTGAGGAGGGGCCGGACTTCGGCCAGGAGCGCGGGATCGATGCCGCGGACGAGGAGCAGTTCGTCGAGCGATTCGAACGGGGCGTTCTTGCAGGGATAGGG
>CAZKKD010000478.1:0-3092 GCA_964553265.1 uncultured Planctomycetales bacterium
CCCGCGGGGGGGGAGTGAGGGGCAGAACTGACCGGTCTTCAGGGGGACCAGCGTGCAGGCCGCCTGCACCTCGGTGCGGGCGGCGCGGGCGCGGCGGGCGAGTTCGGCGTTTTCGGCGCCCGGGTTCAACAGGGTGCGCCGGGGCGCCACGGCGAGGATCTCCGCGAGAAGCCCTGTCGAACGCTCCGGCCCTACGTAGACGGTGATCGTATCGACGGGCCCGTCCACCTCGGCCAGGCGCCGGACGCACGGGACGCCGTGGACGGCGTCGCACGCCGGATGGACCGGCACCACCGTGTAGCCGTGGTCGAGGAGGAGGCGCACCGCCTTGTTGCTGTAGCGCTCTTCCTTTGGCGACGCGCCGAGCACAACCACGCGCGCCTGTCCGTTGCTGTCGGTCATAGGATCGATCCCCCCATCGCGAGCGCGTCTACGTCCTCTTCTGCAACCGGCGGCGCCAGCGCCGGAGCGCCTTCTTCACCTCCCGCGGACCGGCCGACCCGGCGCTGCGGTAGGCCGCCGGCGCGCGGGCGGGGTCGAGCCGCCGGAGGATGTCCTTTCCGAAGCGGTCGGAGGCCTTCCGCATCGTCTCCAGCGGGAGCTCCCCGAGCGCGCACCCCTGCGCCTCGGCCTCGGCGACGAGCGTCCCGACCGCCTCGTGCGCCGCGCGGAAGGGAAGGCCCTGCTCCACGAGGTACTCGGCCATGACGGTCGCGTCGAGGTAGCCGTCGCCCAGGAGGCGCCCGGCCGCCGCGGCGTCGAAGCGGAGCGTGGGCACGAACGCGGCCAGCGTCTCCGCCACCGCCAGCGCCGTGCGCACCGCATCGAAGACGGGGGGCTTGTCCTCCTGCAGGTCGCGATTGTACGTCATCGGCAGGCCCTTCGTCAAGGTCAAGAGGGCCATGAGGTTGCCGTAAACGCGGCCGGTCTTGCCGCGGGTGAGCTCCAGGAGATCGGGGTTGCGCTTCTGCGGCATGATGGAGCTGCCGGTGGACCACGCGTCGTCGAGCCGCACCAGGCCCCACTCGCTGGAGGCCCAGAGGATGACGTCCTCGCTGAAGCGGCTGCAGTGCATGAGGAAGACCGAGAGCGCGGCGACCGTCTCGATGCAGAAGTCGCGATCACTGACCGCGTCCATGCTGTTCTCGCAGAGCCGGTCGAAGCCGAGCGTCTTGCGGACCGCGTCGCGATCGATCGGCAGCGTCGTCCCCGCCAGCGCGCACGCCCCGAGCGGCAGGCGGTTGACCCGCGCGCGGGCGTCGGCCAGGCGCTCGCGGTCGCGGGCGAGCATCTCGACATAGGCGAGGAGGTGCTGCGCCAGGAGCACCGGCTGCGCCCGCTGCAGGTGGGTGTAGCCGGGGATGACGAGCGCGGCGTTCGCGTCCGCCAGGTCCACGAGCGCCCGCTGCAGGCCGGCGAAGGCGGCGTCGAGTTCGTCGATGGCCTCGCGGAGCCAGAGGCGGAAGTCGGTGGCGACCTGGTCGTTGCGGCTGCGCGCGGTATGGAGGCGCCGGCCGGGCTCGCCCACCCGGCGGATAAGCTCGCGCTCGATGGCCATGTGGATGTCTTCGTCCTCGGTGCGGTAGGCGAAGGCGTCCTTGCGGATGGCGGTCTCGATGGCCTTGAGCCCCTTGCGGACGGCGGCGAGATCCTTTGCGGTGAGGATCCCGACCTCCCGGAGCATGGCGGCGTGGGCCAGCGAGCCGCGGATGTCGACGAAGGCGAGGGTGCGATCGAAGGAGATGGATTCGCTGAACGCTTCCAGGAGCGGGTGGACGCCGCGCTTGAAGCGCCCGCCCCAGAGTTTGCCGGCCATGGGGATGCGGTCCTCTCTGACAGGGGATTCGGCGAAGCGGCGCGGTCAGTCGAGATCGACGGCCACCGCCACCTCGTCGCAGTCGGGAAACTTGGGGCACTTGACGCAATCGGCCCACACCTTGTGCGGGAGTTCGCCCTTCTCGATGTCGCGGAAGCCGAGCTTGCGGAAGAAGTCCGGCACGTACGTCAGCGCGAAGACGCGGGTGCAGTCGTACTGCCGCGCCTCCTCCAGGCCGCGCTCGACGAGCGCGCGGGCGATGCCGCGGCCCTGGGCCTCGTCGGCGACCGCGAGGCTGCGCACCTCCGCGAGCCCCTCCCAGGTGAAGTGGAGCGCCAGCACGCCCAGGACGCGACCGTCCTCCTCCCAGACGAAGAAGTCGCGCAGGCGATCATAGAGGTCGACGAGGCTGACCGGGAGCATCCGCCCCGCGTCGGCGAACGCGTTGACGAGCGCCTGGATGGCCTTGACGTCGCGCATGTGAGCTTTGCGGATCATGAGGGAAGACCCCGCTGTACGATGACCGGAACATTCGGAAGTCCGGATTGTAGACGCTTCGGCGGTTCGTGTCCATACCCCAGCGGCCGGGCGGCGACGTTTCCGAGCGGGCGATTGCATTCGGACGGGACGGCGGGTACAATCGGTTTCCGCGCCGTCCGGGAACCGGCAGGACGTGCGGACGCGCACCGCTTCGCCCCATGCAAGGACTCCGCGGCATGAAACGTTGTCACCAGTGCGGCACGCCCTGGACCGAACGCCACTCGCCCGGCCACCGGGCCGAGTGCCCGAAGTGCCTGGCGCCGCTCCATGCCTGCCGGAACTGCCGCTTCTTCGTCGAGGACGCGCGGCAGTGGTGCAACGAGCCGATGGCCCGCGACGAGAAGCCGCGCGACCCCGCCGCGGCCTGCACCTGCAGCTACTTCGTCTTCCGCGACACCCCCGAGGGCGACGACGCCCCCGCCGGCGACGGCGGCAAGACAGAGGACTGGATGCGGTTCGACCGCACCACGAAGGCCGACCTCGACCAGATCTTCAAGCCCCCCGACCCGACCGACTGACCGTTCCCCCGCCCCGTCCGCGACGGGTGGGCGACTGCGCCGCGGGCCCGGGGTGGGCGGCGGCGCCCGGGTCCCGGTTTTCCGTTTCGAGACAGACACCGCGGACGTTTTGATGGCCGGACACTCGCCCGGGGCCGGCGTCCAGTACCAGAACGCGCACAACGGCGACGAGCAGGGCCAGAACCTCACCGAGCGCGCAACGCAGCCACACACCCGCC
>CAZKKD010000479.1:0-3076 GCA_964553265.1 uncultured Planctomycetales bacterium
ATGCGCGAGCCGGTCGGCCAGGACAGCCTCGACCGCGTCCCCCCGATGCGCGGCAAAGCCGAGCGCGCGGCAGGCGTTCCGCTCTGCGGCGGGGGCCGGGTGGTGGAGAAGCCGCAGGAGCGCCTCCCCGTCTGCTTCCGCGAGCGTTGGCCCGGGGGCGCGGTCGGCCAGCGCCGCCAGGAGCGCCACGGTCCGCGCCCGGTCCGCGCCGCCGGTGGACGGGGTCGTTGCCGCAGCGTCCCGCACCCGCGCCAGGAGCGCGGCGTCGGGAAGGCGCGTGAAGAGCCGGTAGAGGGCTTCGAGCGCATGGGGGGCGCGGAACGGATCCTCCCCCCCGGCCAGATCGGCCAGGAGCGCCTCGTCCGCCGGAATGGCGAGGTCGGCGAGGAGGCGGAGCGCGGTCTGCGCCGGGCCGAGGGCATCGTCGCGCGCGCGTTCGCGCAGGAGCGGAAGCGAAGACGCGCCGTGTGCCATCAGCACCCGGCGCGCCGTCTGGTAGATCCGTGGATGGCTGCGGAGGTCCGCCGCCGTGGCGAAGAGGGCCGGCAGGTCCGCAAGGCCGGGCCCCGCGGCCTCCGAGCCGCCGCTCTCGCCCGCCGCAAGGGCCGCAATGGGCAAAAGCAGCGCACAAGCGGCGGCGAAGGCGATGATCCGGAATCGCATCGGCGACCCCGCCTTACTTGGCCTTCTTCTTTTTCTTCTTCTTCCCGCCGCCGGTCGCCGCCGTCTGGGGCATGCGGCCCATCCGGTTCGCGCGGGTTTCCTCGCGGAGGACCGACTTCTTGCCGACGCGGTCGCGGAGGTAGTACAGCTTCGCGCGGCGGGCGCGGCCGCGGCGCTTGATCTCGATCTTCTCGATGCGCGGCGAGTGCAGCGGGAACATGCGCTCCACGCCCTCGCCGGCGAAGAGATGCCGGACAGTGAAGTAGGCATTCACGCCGCGGCCCTTGCGGCCGATGACGGTGCCGCTGAAGACCTGGATGCGTTCCTTCTCGCCCTCGACGATGCGGACATGGACGTCCACGGTGTCGCCCACCTCGAAGGGGGGGATGCTCTCGGCGTCCTTCTCGTGCAGGCGATCGAGTTCTTCCACAATCGGGTTCATGACCGGGTGCCTCCGCTGCCTTGCGCATGGCCGGCCGCACGGGCCGGCGTTCGGGTTCAGGTGCCTCGTTCTTCGTTCTCGCCCGGTTGGGCGTTGTCCTCGGTCAACAGGTCCGGCCGGCGCAGGCGGGTGCGCCGGAGCGCCTCCTCCCGCCGCCAGGCGTCCACGCGGGCGTGGTCGCCGCTGCGCAGCACCGCCGGGACCTCCCGGCCGCGCCAGACCGCCGGCTGGGTGTAGTGCGGGTGGTCGAGCCCCGCGCCTTCAAAGCTTTCCGCCTCCGCGCTCTCCGGACAGCCCAGCACGCCGGGCTGCAGCCGGGTCACCGCGTCGATGACCACCAGGGCGGCCAGCTCGCCGCCGGTCAGGATGTAGTCCCCGATGCTCAGGCGCTCGGGGGCGAGCGCGTCGAAGAGCCGCTCGTCGAAACCCTCGTACCGGCCGCAGACGAGGACCAGCCGTTCCTCCCGGGCCAGCGACCGCGCGCGCGCCTGGTCGAAGCGTTCGCCGTCCGGCGTCAGGAAGATCAGCCGGCCCGGCGGGTCGGCCTCGGCGCGGATGGCCTCGACCGCGTCGGCCACCGGCTGGGCCTTCATCACCATGCCGGGTCCGCCGCCGAAGGGGCGGTCGTCCACCTTGTGGTGCTTGTCGGTGGACCAGTCGCGGATGTCGTGGACGCGGGCGTCGAGGCAGCCCTTTTCGCGCGCGATGCGCAGGATGCTCTCGCCGAGGATCGGCGCAAACATGCCCGGAAAGATGGTGAGCACATCCACCCGCATGGCGCCGCCGCCTCCGTGCTGTCCTGGTGCGTCCGGTCGGCCGCGCGCCGCCGTCGTTCCGGATGCCGGAACGGCGCGGGGTCAGTCCTCCTTCTTCTTCTCCTTGCGGGCCTTGGAGTTGGCCGTGCGCTTCTTGGCCCGCTCCTTGACCTTGCGCTGCTTGGTCCGCGGCTTGGCCTTGCGGGGCTTGCCGCGGCGCTTGGCGCCGGGGACCTCGACGCCGGCCTTGGCGAGCAGGCTCGCGACCGTCCCGGAGGGGGTGGCGCCCTTGGCCAGCCACGCCGCCGCCTTCTCGGCATCGATCTTCACCTGGTCGGCCTCGGTCTTGTTGGTCGGATCGTAGGTGCCGAGCCGATCGATGATGTCGCCCGCGTTGCGTTCGCGGATGTCGTGCACCACGACATGGTAAAACGGCAGGTGCCGGCGTCCGGCACGGCAGAGACGAATGCGAACCGCCACGTCTGAATCTCCTTATGCGTTTCCGTTTCCGAACCGCCGGAGGCGGACTCTACTTGCGTCGCTTCTTGCGCCGCTTCTTCTCTTTCTTTCGCGCCTTGCGCTTGTCTTTCTGCGAGCGGTAGCCGCCCATGCCGCCGCCGGTGTCCATCCCCGGAAAACCGCCACCGGGCATGCCGCCGTCGGGAAGGGGCATCTCCGGCATGCCGCCGCCGCCCCCGAGGAGGCCGCGGAGCATCCCGGTCTTGCCCATCTGGCCGATCATCTTCTTCATCTCCCGGAACTGCTTCAGGAGCTGCGCGACGTCGGTCAGCTCGACGCCGCTGCCGCGCGCAATGCGCTCCCGCCGGGAATAGTCGACAACCTCGGGCGTCTCGCGCTCGCCCGGCGTCATCGATTCGATGATGGCCTCGATGCGCTTGAACTCGGCATCGTCGACATCGATGCCCTTGAGCTGTTTGCCCAGCCCCGGGATCATGCCGAGAAGATCCTTTATTGAACCCATGCTGCGGATTTGTGCAAGCTGTTTCTTGAAATCTTCCAGCGTAAACGCGTTCTTGAGCAGCTTTTCCTGCATCTTCTCCTGCTCTTCGGCGTCCACCGTCGCCTGGGCCTTCTCCACCAGGCTCACCACGTCGCCCATCCCGAGGATCCGCCCGGCCATGCGGTCGGGGTGGAAGGGCTCGATGGCGTCCATCTTCTCGCCCACGCCGACGAACTTGATGGGGACGCCGGTCAC
>CAZKKD010000480.1:0-3072 GCA_964553265.1 uncultured Planctomycetales bacterium
GGAGGCCCGTTGCGGCAGATGGGACCGGCCTGCGCCATCTACAGGAACGACTACGGCGACGGGATCGCCGCACGCCAGGACGCGTTCGGCGGCGTGAACGGCGGCGACAGGACCGGCGGGGTGCTGGAGCCCTACCTCTTCTGCGACGCCGCACCCCACCGGACCAAGACCGATGTCTTCGACCAGGCGCTCGCCCACTGCCCGGACTACCAGCGCATCGCCGACCTTTACGGCCGCACGCCGGGGCTGCTGCTGTATGGCAAGGAACCGCCGAGCGCACGGGCAAAGCACCTGCTCTCCTACCGCCGCAACGGCTGGTTCATCGGCCACGGCAGCGACCCCGAGGGCAAACCGAACCACTGGCGGCCCGATGTCCACCGCATGCACGAGCTCGTGGCGCCGAGCATGGCCATCTTCTTCGCGGAGGGGTACAACGATCACGGGTTTTCGAACCCGAGCGTGATGTACTTCAACCCGAACCACGGCTCGCGCACGCCGTCGCTGCAGGGCGACGGGCATGTGCGGATGTGGCTGCCGGAAGAACCGCCCGGCGCCCCCGTCCTGTGGGGGCCGGACCCGGGCTCGACCTATTCGTACAATTCCCTGCACACCTGGGTCATCTATGCCCACAAAAACGTGGACACGGGCAGCGTACACTGACACCGACGACACCGGCAACCGGAGGCAAGACATGACACGCACCCTGACGCAACAGATCGGCGACCGCGCCGCGGAGGTGGCGGCCGCCCTGGCCGACGCACAGGAAGCGCTGGGCCTGGAGCGCCCGGCGTTCGACCGGGTGGGGGAGTGGGACCTCCTCAAACTCGCCTGCGACGACGAGACGCTCCGCGAGGCGGGCGCGCCCGAAGACCCCCAGTTCGGCGAGGGCGACGGCACGGTCACCATCGGGCGCGGGGCCGACTTCTGGAAGGCGCGGCCGGGGCTCATCAAGTTCGCGGGGCTGCCGGCCATTGCGGCGGCCTACCGGCACACCGGCGACGCGACCTACGCGCGCCTGTTCCGCGACCTGGTGGAGGACTTCTGGGCGTCGCTCCAGCCACCGAAGTGGGCCGGCGGGGGGATGCGCCTCTCGCGGCGGATCCCGCAGTGGGCGCACTTCCTGCCGTACTTCTTCGACAGCAAGGTCATCGACGAGGCCTTTGGGAAACGGAGGCTGGACAGAGGCGGCGAGCAGTTGCCGGGCATCCTGGCGACGCACAAGGTGCGCGGGCGCGGCAACATCCGCGTGCTGGAAACGCTGGGGCTCTTCTGGGTGGCGATCCGGCTGCCGATGGTGGAGGGGCGCGAAGAGTGCCTGGCGCGGGCGCGCTGGGTGTTCGCCGACACGGCCCGCCGCAGCGTGACGCCGGACGGCTCGTACGTCGAGTTCGACCCGAACTACCACGAGATCTTCCGCGACTCCTTTTACAACCTCATGATCTGGCGGCAGGCGTTTCCGGAAGTCGACCTGCCCGACGTGAGCGACGCCGCGGTGCGGATCCACGACTACGCGGTCGTCACGCGCCGGCCCAACGGCCACGCCTGCGGGATCCAGGAGAGCTCGTCCGCGTGGGTCGGCGGCACGGACATGACGCGCCATCTCCGCCGGCGCCGCGAGGTGCGCCAGCTTGCGGGCCTGCCGGACGAACTGCCGCCGCTGGTGCACTGCGCGGCCGACGCGCGGCAGGTGTTTCTCCGCAGCGGCTGGGGCCCGGGCGACGACTACCTCGTCTTCGACGCCAGCACCTGGGGCGGTGCGCACAGCCACCTGGCCCGCAACAGCGTGCAGATCTTCAGCCGCGGGCGGGCGCTGTTGCCGGACACGGGGACGCTGACCTACGCGATGGGGTGCAAGGGGCACGAGGGCGACGCCTTCGACCACCGCATCGGCCCCTACGGCAAGTCCACCCGCGCGCACAACACGCTCAACCTCAATGGCTGGAACCAGGCGCCGACCAACCCGGACCGCCTGCACGTCTTCGGGGACGAGCAGTGCTGCGGCGTGGTGAGCACCTACAGCGGCGGCTACTGGCCGGGGACGTACGACTGGTGGTTCAGCGAAGGTTTCGGCGCCGGCATTCATGCCGAGCACACGCGCATCCTGGCCTGGATCGACACCCGCTTCGCGGTCGTGATCGATCACATGATGCGCTGGGACGAACGCATCCACGGCGGCGAAGCGCAGCAGCACCCGTCGCTGGAGATGAACTGGCAGCTTACCCCGGGCGGAACGGTCGATCTGCAGACGGACGCCGAGCGGCCGGGGTTCGTGGCGGTCTACCCCGAGGGGGGGCTCCTCGGCCATTTTGCCAAGCTCGCCGGCGGGATGTCCCTGGGCGTGCACGAGGGGGAGACCGACCCGGTGCGCGGCTGGATCACCACCCGCGGCAAGGCCCGGGCGGACCTCCGCAAGGCCGGCGTCTTCGAGGATCCGAAGCTGGCGGAGTGGACGGACCGCTCCTACTGCCCCGCCCCGCAGATCTGCGGGACGGCGGCGCCGATGCAGGGCTTCGCCGAGACGCTGGTCTCGGTCTTCGTCCCGTTTGACGGCCCGACCGCGCCGGAGCTCACCACCGAACTCGACGGGCCCGTGACGGACGAATTCCCGGGCACGGCGGCGGGGCGGCTGACCCTTACCTGGGGCGACGGGACGCGCGACGCGGTCCTGTGGTCGAATGCGCTCGGGTTCCCGCTCTTCCGCGCCGCCGACGAGACCGCCGGCTATACGACCGACGCCTGCCTCCTGCACATCCGGCGCGATGCAGCGGGTGCGCTGCAGTACGGGTCGGCGCTGGACGCCACCCATTTCGAACCGGAAACGGATGCGGACCGGCCGGCGGCCGGCCGGGTCCGGTTGCGCTAATCGCTTTTCACCCATTCTCGAAACAGAAGGACTGATGATGCCTGACGCCGCCACCTTTCTGACCGCCAGTCCGCCGCTCGACCTGACCGGGTTCGACGAGCAGGCCGGCCCGTGGGCGGGCGTGCGCGCCCACGCCGGCGCGCAACCGACGAGCTTCGCCCGGCCGCGTCCGCTGCGTGCACCGGCGCCGGTGGCGGTCCGGCGCCGCC
>CAZKKD010000481.1:0-3068 GCA_964553265.1 uncultured Planctomycetales bacterium
GCCTTGAGGAAGGTGGCGAGCACGTCGTACTGCTCCGCGGGCACGATGCGCGCCGGCAGGAGAAGGAACCGCGACACCCGCAGCGTCCGCCCGTGCACCACCAGGTGCGCCCCGTAGAGGCCGAACTCGCTCCGCCACCAGACGCTCTTCGGCAACCCCGCGAAGGTCCACCCCTCGGGCGCAACGTAGACCGCCTGCTGCGCGGCCTCGATGTCCTGCGGAATGCGGAAGTCCTGCTTGCGGCCTTCCGGCGCGAGAAGCTGCTGCACCACCGCAAAATTGAACGGCCACGGCCGGAACGAAAGCCCCTCCCCCTCCGGCGCGGCGAACTGGTCCACGTGTCCGCCGAAGGTGTAGACAAACGGCTCCGCCTCGGCCAGCACCGGCCCCACGTCCAGGGGCGTCGGCCGTTTGAATTCCGAGACGTCCAGGTTGATGCGCGGGAAGAGCTGCATCGCGAACGCTTCCAGTCGCCGCGGCCCCTGCTGGGGCTGTTCGGCAAGCTGCCGCAGCGTCCCGGCCGTCGCGCCGAGGAAGCGGATGGTCCCCTTCGCTTCCGCCCCGCCATCGGCCGCCAGGTTCACGTGCAGGTCGTACTGCACGCGCTCGGACTCGAACGCGGTCCCCCGCACCCGACCGAACGAGACCAGCCCGTCAGTGGCCTGCACCAGCACCGGCGCGCCCGGCGTCTGCGGCCCCAGGTCCATCGGCCGGAAGTGCCGCATCGGCGACAGGAGGCGAAGCCACTCGTACTGTCCCGGCCCGCAATCGACCCGCAGCAGGGGCACGCCGAAGTCATCCAGCGCTTCCGCCCGCTCCCGCGGAAGGGCGCGGGCCTGCTCCAGGACGGGGTTGGCCAGGGCCGGCCAGGCGTCGACGCCCACCGCTTCGCACATGGCCTGCAGGAGCCGCTGGGCGGAGCCGGCGTCGGCGCTGCGCAGCAGAAACGCGTCCCGCGCCGTCCGCGCGGTCTGGCCCGGTTTCAGATGCCGCCGCATCCAGGCGTGGAGCGACAGCAGCTTCTGCCGCGGCGTCTCCGCGTCCGCGGTCGCGGTCCGGGCCGCCGCCACCAGGTCCGGACATGTCCGCAGCGGTTGCGGCAGATGATAGCGGTTCTGCTGCTCGCCGTACTCCGCCGCGCGGATCTCCATCGCCAGGTTGCGGAGGATCTCGTCGGTCGGCCCCATGTTCCGTTCCGGCTCGATCGGCGGTTCGTCGGTGGCATCCCACACAAAGGTATAGAGGTCACCCTTCTGTTTCGCGTCCGGGGCGAAGTCGCGCGGCCAGGCCCTGACGCTCAGGCCCGCCGCCGGACCGCGCGGGATGATGAGCACGAAGCGCGCGCGGGCCACCGGTTCGCGGAACGCCTGGAACTCCAGTCGATCCGAAAACGCGCTGTTCCGCCCGCCGCGCGAGGTTTCCCGAAACGCATACTCGACAATGCAGCCCGGCGTCACCTTGTAGAGGCTCGCGGCCTTGGTGAAGTCGAGCGCCTTGATGTTGGTCGGGACGAAGACCTGCCCGTCCGGCTGGATGGTCCGGCAATAGAGCAGGTTGTCCGGATTCGACGGCAGCGCCAGCTCGCCCAGCGCCCGAATGCCCTGCTTGTCGAGCACCTTCACCGCGCGGTGCGTCAGCGTCTCGACGCTCCGGTCGGGATAGACGCGGTGGACCACCACCCGCAGGAGATGCGCCACGTTGGCGGCCGGATACTGCTCGGCGGTGTAGGCATCCGCATCGATCGCGTCGAGCGGGAGATCGAACGCGTCGTGCGGCCAGTCCTCGCCGCGCAGGTGCCGCAGTCGCTGCCGAAGATCCACCCCGCCGAGGCCCGCGGCCTCGGTGCGGACAATCGCGGTCTCCAGGTGGGTTTCCGCCGCCGCGCGGTCCCCCCGCCGAAGCGCCAGGTCCACCAGCCGCACTGCCGCACCCGGGTCGGCCGGCCGCAGCCGGGCCAGGGCCGACGCGGCCTCGTAGGCGGTGTCCAGGTCGCCCGCCTCGACCGCCCCCACCGTCCGCCAGCCCAGCCGGTCGGCTTCGCGTTCGGGATGGAGCCGGGCATGCACGGCCAGGGCCTCCTCCAGCGCTTCCCTCCGGCCAGCCGAGGCCTGCTGCATGCAGCGCTCGACAACCGGCGTCTCGCCCGCGGCCCAGGCTTCGTTGCGCACCGCGGCCCCTTCCGGCCGGCGGCCCAGCCGATCCAGGAGGGCGGCCAGTGCGTTGCGCCCTTCGCCGTTCGCCTGCACGGCGGCGCGGAGGTGCGCTTCGGCGAGGGTGTCGAATCCGCGTTCGGCCTCCATCTGGCCGAGCTGCAAAAGGAGTTGCCCCCACGCCGGGGCCATTTCCAGCGCACGCCGGTACCGGCGCAGCGCCTCTTCCACCTCCTTGTGTTCGGCATAGTAGAGGCCGAGGAAGTAGTTCATGCGCGGGAGGTCGCGGTCGATGGCCAGGGCGCGCCGCGCCAGGGCCAGCGCCTCCTTGTTCAGCCGCTCCCGTGCGTCCACCCCCTGCGGAGCCTGCCGGTACCGGCTGAACGCCGCTTCCGCCAGGAGCACCGCCGCTTCCGGCCATGCCGCCAGCGCGGCGTCGTACGCGGTCCGCGCATCGTCGAACCGCACCGCGAGCTCCGCCCAGGAGGCGAAGCGCAGCGCCGCGGCAGCCTGGTCTTCCCGGCCGCCCGCCACGGCCGTCTTCATCGTGAAGAGCGGCAACCGGTCGAGCCGGGGCGCCCCCTCCGCGTCGAGGAGCGGACAGCCGAACTCCGGCACATCCACGCCGAGCGCCCGGCCGTGCATTTCACGCAACGGACCGACCGCGTCCGCGGCGTCCGCCCACGACAGCGCTTCGACCGTCGCGTCGGCGCCGCCGTCCGCCGTCAGGACACGCACGGCGCTTGAGCCGTTGCTCTGCGTCTTCACCACCAGGACATTCACGCCCGCGCGCAGATGGACACGGCGCAGATGCCGCGGGATCCGGTAGCCGGTGTATTGCGGTTGATCCGAACGGTAGACGGGGAGCCCGTTCAGCCAGACCTTCGTCCCGCCGTCGTGCAGAATGGCCCGGACGCG
>CAZKKD010000482.1:0-3040 GCA_964553265.1 uncultured Planctomycetales bacterium
GCACCGTCCGGGTCTACGTACTCGGCGGAGTGGACGGCGCGGCCGCCGAGCGCGTCGCGGCGGAGTTCTTCGCCGACGCGGTGGCCGACCGCTGGACGGTGGACGCCGACGTGCTGCCGACCGACGGCGCGGTGGCGGTGGAGATTGCGCACAAGCCGGGCGTCATGGACCCGGTCGAAGCGAGCACGCGCAAGGGGCTGGCCCACCTCGGCTGCGAAGCCGCCTGGGTACGCACCGCGGCGCGCTACCTGGTCAGCGGCCCGACCGACCGCGACGCCATCCGCACGGCCGCGGCGCGGGTGCTGGCCAACGAACTCATCGAAACCCTCGCCGTCGACGCCTCCGCGGTCGCGCCCCCCGCCGAGGGCGGCGATTACCGGTTCGAGCGGATCGAGGTCCCGCTCGCGGACCTGGACGACGAAGCGCTGGAGCGCCTCAGCCTGGAGCGGCAGCTCTACCTCAGCCGCGCCGAGATGCAGACAATCCGCGATTACTTCGTCGCAGAGGGGCGCGTCCCCACCGACGCCGAGCTCGAGACGATTGCCCAGACCTGGAGCGAGCACTGCGTCCACAAGACGCTGAAGGGGCGCGTGCGCTACCGCGGCCCCGAGGGCGAGGTGGAGATCGACAACCTGCTGAAGACCTACATCGCGCGCGTCACCCACGAGCTTGACCGCGACTGGTGCCTCTCCGTCTTCGTCGACAACGCGGGGGTGATCGCCTTCGACGACGAGTACGGCGCCGCCTTCAAGGTGGAGACGCACAACCACCCCTCGGCCCTGGAACCCTACGGCGGGGCCGGCACCGGCGTGGGCGGGGTCATCCGCGACTGCCTCGGCACCGGGCTCGGCGCGAAGCCGGTGATCAACACCGACGTCTTCTGCTTCGGCCCGCCGGACCTGCCGGCCGACCGCGTGCCGAAGGGCGCGCTCCACCCCCGCCGCGTGATGAAGGGGGTGGTGGCCGGCGTCCGCGACTACGGCAATCGCATGGGCATCCCCACCGCGAACGGAGCCATCTACTTCGACGAACGCTACATCGGCAACCCGCTGGTGTTCTGCGGGACGGCGGGGCTGATTCCGCGCAGCATGGTCGAGAAGGCGTCGAAGCCGGGCGACCTGGTCCTGGTCGTCGGCGGCCGCACCGGGCGCGACGGCATCCACGGCGCCACCTTCAGCTCGGTCGAGCTCCACGAGGAGTCGGAGACCGTCAGCAGCGGCGCGGTGCAGATCGGCAACCCCATCGAGGAGAAGAAGGTCCGCGACTTCATGCTCCGCGCCCGCGACGCCGGGCTCTTCCACTGCACCACCGACTGCGGCGCCGGCGGCCTCTCCAGCGCCGTCGGCGAGATGGGCGAGGCCATCGGCGTGGAGGTGGATCTCGACCGCGCGCCGCTGAAGTACGACGGGCTCAGCTACACCGAGATCTGGATCAGCGAAGCGCAGGAGCGCATGGTGCTCGCCGCCGAGGAGGCGGACCTCCCCGCGCTCCAGGCCATCGCGCACGAGGAGGACGTGGAGCTCACCGTCATCGGGCGGTTCACCGACGACCGGCTCCTGCGCCTGCGCTACAACGGCGTGGAGGTGGCGCGCCTGGAGATGGACTTCCTGCACAACGGCGTGCCGCGCATCGCGCGCGAAGCGGTCTGGACCGCGCCGGACGCGGCCGAGCCCGCCCTCCCCGTCCCCGCGGACTGCACCGACGCGCTCCGGGGCATCCTGGGGGCGTGGAACGTCTGCTCGAAGGAGTGGGTCATCCGGCAGTACGACCACGAGGTGCAGGGCACAAGCGTCCTGAAGCCGCTCGTCGGCGCGGCCAACGACGGCCCCGGCGACGCCGCGGTCATCGCGCCGCGGCCGGGCTCGCGCCGGGGGCTGGCGCTCTCGGTGGGGCTCAACCCGAAGTACAGCGACCTCGACCCCTACGCCATGGCCGCCGCCGCCATCGACGAGGCGCTCCGGAACATCATCGCGGTCGGCGGATCGCTCGACCGCTGCGCCATCCTGGACAACTACTGCTGGGGCAACTGCGAGAAGCCCGACCGCCTCGGCGGCCTGGTCCGCGCGACGCAGGCCTGCTACGACGTCGCGAAGGCCTACGGCGTCCCCTTCGTCAGCGGCAAGGACTCGCTCAACAACGAGTTCGCCACCGCGAACGGTACGGTCGCCATTCCCGGTACGCTCCTGGTGAGCGCCATGGCCGTTCTGGACGACGTGACCCGTGCGGTCAGTATGGACGCCAAGGCCGCCGGAAACGCCATCTACCTGGTCGGCGTCACCCGCGACGAGCTGGGCGCGAGCCACTACTACGCCCTCCACGGCGAACGGGGCGCAAACGTCCCGCGCGTGCGGACGGACGAGGGCAAGGCCGCCTTCGCGGGCCTCTCGGCCTGCACGCGGACCGGGCTGGTGCGGGCGCTCCACGACCTCTCCGAGGGCGGCCTGGCGGTCGCGGCGGCGGAGGTGGCCTTCGCCGGCGGGCTCGGGCTGGACCTGTCGCTGGCCGACATCCCGACCGACGGGGCGGCGCTCGACGCGGTGCGCCTCCTCTTCAGCGAATCGCAGAGCCGCTTCCTGGCGGAGGTGGAGCCCGGCAACGCCGCGGCGTTCGAAGCGGCGCTGGCCGACGCCGGCGCGGCGCACGCCCGGATCGGCGAGGTGACCGGCTCCGACCGCCTCGTCATCCGCGACGCCGACGGGCAGACCGTGGTGGACGGAACGCTGGCCGACCTCAAGGCGGCCTGGCAGGCGACGCTGGCGTGGTGACGGTCCGGACCGGGGGGCGCGGACGATGCTCTGGTTTTCCGACGCCAAGATCACCCTCCGCCCCGGCGACGGCGAGCCGGACGTGCGCGTGGAAGGCACGCCCCAGCCGCATACGGCCCGCATCCGGGCCTTCGTCCGCGACCTCCCGCTCGACCCCGGCGTGGTGAAGCGGCCCCGCGGGCGCTGGATCTTCCCCACGGATTTCGACTACCCGCCGGCGCCGCAGCTGCGCACCTTTCTCGTCAACGACTGCCCCCCCAAGGACTCATCCTCCC
>CAZKKD010000483.1:0-3038 GCA_964553265.1 uncultured Planctomycetales bacterium
GCAGGAGGTGGAAGAGGAGGGTCCGGTCGGTCTCCGTGGGGATGCTCACCATCTCGCCGATGGAGTCCTTCGGCGCCTTTTCGTGGACGATTTCGAGGTTCGTGGTCTTTCCGCTTCGGCCCGGTCCGTAATAGACCACCTTGCAGTTGACTTCCCGGGTGGCGAAGTTGATGTTGGCCATGAGGTTCCGTTGCCTTTGCGTCTTTGCCGGATGGAGCGCGCGCGCCGCGTCTAGAGTCGCAGCAGGTCGGCCAGTTCGCGCGCGGATTCCTTCAGTTCCACGAGGACCATGCCCATGTTGATGTCGCGCCGCAGCAGCACCACCACCCCCGTGCCGTTGCCGAGAGCCCACAGCACCACGCCCCCCTCGGTACCTGTCAGGATGTAGCGCCGCAGCCCGCCGCGTTCCAGCTTGTCCAGGGCGCCGCGGACGCTGGCGAGGACCGTGGCGGCGACGGCGCCGAGGGTGTTGGCGTCGGTCTTGTCGGCGAGGTCGCTGGCCACCACCAGCCCGTCCGGGGCCACGACCAGCGAGCCGCGCACGCCGGCGATCTTGTTGATGCGGGCCAGGATCTGCTGCATCGCTCGCCTCCCCGGTTCAGTCCGATTCCACGACCGCGCGCGCGAATGCGTGCACCGCCTGCTGCAGCAGGCCGGGCTTCGCGTCGCTCTGGCCGAAGACGGCCACCGCCGTCTCGTCGAGGTCCATGAGGTAGGCGCAGCCAGCCTCGCTTTCGAGAATGCCCTCTTCCATCCGCCCCAGGCCGAACGCGTCGGTCGCGCTCCCCGAGGCGCGGAGGATGTTGGTCACCAGCGCGCCGGCCATCTCCTCGTCGATCTCGGCCCCGTCGCGGTTGCGGCTGGCCACGACCAGTCCCAACCGGTCGATGAGGAGCGCGCCCTCCACCCCGTCGGTGGCCATGAGCGCGTCCAGCGCAGCGGCGTACCGGCCCGTCCCGCCGGCGGCTGCCGGCTGTGGCGTCGGGGCCGGTTCGGACACCGCGGCCACCGTCGCTGTCTTTTTGCCGGGGTGGACGCGCTCGGTCGGCGTCCGGTTCTGGCGTTCGCGCAGGCAGCGCTCGGCAACGGCGTCGAAGTCCTGCAGCATCTCGCTCGCCTTTTCGTCGCCGGGGGCGAACTCCAGAATGCTCTGGAGGACGGCGCGCGCCTCGTCCCGTTCGCCGCGGCGGAGGTGCTCTTCGGCAAGCATCATGAGGGCCATGTAGTTGAACTTGTCGAGCGCGATGGCCTGCTTCAGGTGCTCATAGCCGGCCTCGGGGTCTCCGTCGGCGAAGGCGACCTGCGCAAGCACCAGGTACGCGCCGCCGTAGCGCGGAAAACTGCGCAGCGACTCTTCGCAGACCCGCAGGCAGGCGTCGCGCTCGCCGTCGCGCAGGTGGAGACCGGCCAGCTTGGCGTAGAGCGAAGGGTTGGGAAACTGTTCGATGCGGGCGCGCAGGCGCGTCTTCTGGACATCGTGGCTGGCGCGCTCGGCGTCGGCGCGGGCGGCGGAGAGGTCGGCGTTGTCGGGAAAGAGTTCCGCGCCCTTCCGGGCGATCTGCTGCGCGCGCTCCTCGTCGCCCTGCTGGCGGTAGATCTGCCCCAGGCGCAGGAAGACCGATGGCGCCGGCGCCGCGCGGGCCAGTTCCTCGAGCCGCGCAAGCTCCCGATTGGCAAGGAGATTGGAAATCCAGCCCATGGCGACGCGATCCCCTTACGCGGCGTTCCGGATGGCCGTGCCGGTCAGCGCCGCTGCGCTGCCGTGCCCCCGGACGCACGTTCCCCTGGTTCCGTTCTCCACCCGGTTCCGGGCGGCGCCGGGTGCGTGCTTCGCGTATTGGCGGCGCCGTCCGGAACCCATGAAGGTATCACGCTCCGCAAGGCGGCGTCAAGCGCTTTCTCCTTCGGGAGGGCGCCCGGTTGCGCCGCCGTAACTCCAGCCGGGACGCCTGTTGTCGGCGGGCGCGGCCGGTGTGGAAAACCGCTTGACGGATCGCGCGGGCAAGGCTATAGATGGTATGTTGAACGGTCCGTCGACGGTCGAGTTTCGGCGCGCGCTCTCCGCTCTGGTCAGGAAGGATTGCATCATGTCGGTCGTGCTGGTCATCAATTGCGGAAGCTCCTCCATCAAGTATCAGGTCTATCGTCTTCCGGAAAAGGAGGTGCTCGCCAAGGGGCTCGTGGAGAAGATCGGCGACGGCGACTCCCGGCTCAAGCACGAATCCAACGGATCCGAGCACATCGTCGAGCAGCCCATCTCCGGCCACAAGCCGGGGATGGAGTTGATCTTGCGCACCCTCACCGATGCCGACCACGGCGTCATCGCCGACATCCACGAGATCGAAGCCGTCGGCCACCGCGTGGTCCATGGCGGCGAGGCCTACAGCGGGTCGGTCCTCCTTGACGACGACGTGATGAAGACCATCGAGGACTACTGCGACCTGGCGCCGCTCCACAATCCGCCCAACCTCATCGGCATCCGCGCCGCCCAGGAAGCGCTGCCGGAGGTGCCGCAGGCCGCGGTCTTCGACACCGCGTTCCACCAGAGCATCCCGGCGCACGCCTACCTCTATGCCCTGCCGTACGAGATGTACGAGCAGCACCGCGTCCGCCGCTACGGCTTCCACGGCACCAGCCACCACTACGTGGCCGAGCGCGCGGCCGAGATGCTCGGCAAACCGCACGGGGAAACCAACGTCATCACCTGCCACCTCGGCAACGGCTGCTCCATCACCGCGGTCCGCGACGGCAAGAGCGTCGACACCTCGATGGGCCTCACCCCGCTCGAGGGGGTGGCCATGGGCACCCGCAGCGGCGACATCGACCCGGCCATCGTCTTCTACCTGAGCGAAAAGGGCTACGACTGCGAGCGCCTCAACAAGATGCTCAACAAGGAGTCGGGCCTCCTCGGCGTCAGTGGCGTCAGCAACGACATGCGCGACCTCCTGGCCGCCGCCGGGGACGGCAGCCGGCGCGCCCGCCTGGCCCTGGACATCTTCGCCTATCGCATCCGCAAGTACATCGGCGCCTACATGGCG
>CAZKKD010000484.1:0-3023 GCA_964553265.1 uncultured Planctomycetales bacterium
CCATGCCACGGCGCACCGGTCGTCTTAACTGAACCGTATTGTCCGCAGGACGCGTCCCTGCCTTTTGCCGGATCGTTGATTTTCTGCAACCGGCTTCTTTCCCTATGCATTTTCGGAAACGGAGGGGGGGCGCCGTCGCAGCCCTGCGACGCTGCGGCCGTCTTGCCGTGCACATGGCCCCCGCCTGTGTTTCGGGCACAGGGCCGGCTGCGCCTTGCAGAGCCCGTTTCGTGGCCGTCGAACAACGAATCGGCGGGAATTCCGTCAGGTGGAATAGCCGTTGCCTTGCTTCCTTACCAGGCAGGACTGGGCGGGTGCAGCCGGGCAGCCTGCCGGAAGTCGGAAGCCCGTCCAGGAAACGGCTGCGGTCGATTGCAGGGAGAACGGGATGCCTCGAACCGCATTGTGGATCGCGGTGGTGCTTCTGCTGGTGGGGATCGTGGTACTGGTGGTGCGGCAACCGCGCGCCCCGCAGAATGCGGGCGATTCCGGTGTCGCGGAGCCGGCGGCGGCCGAACCTGGCACGATGGGAACGAACCCGAACGGAAGCGGGGACCAGGAAGCGACTGCCGGCGCGACGGCAGACGGAACGGAAGCCGACGGGAATGCGGACCAGACGGAAGGAGCAACGGCCATGTTGACAATAACGAGCAGAGCATTTGACGCCGATCAGCCCATCCCCGAGCGCTACAGCGGCGAGGGGGAGAACGTCAGCCCGCCGCTGGCCTGGGACGGGGCGCCGGAGGGGACGGCGTCGATCGCCCTCATCGTCGACGATCCGGACGCCCCCCGCGAAGACCCGTTCGTGCACTGGGTGCTCGTCAACCTGCCCGCGGATGCGCGGGAACTGGCGGAGGGGAGCGCCGGCGGCGGGACGGAAGGAAAGAACAGCGCCGACCGCACCGGCTACATGGGGCCCATGCCGCCGCCGGGGCACGGCACGCACCACTATCACTTCAAGGTCTACGCCCTCGACACCACCCTCGACCTGGCGGGAACCCCGACGAAGACGGATGTGCTCCGGGCCATGGAGGGGCATGTGCTGGCCGAGGGCGAACTGGTGGGCACCTACGAGCGGTAGGGGCCCTGGCGTGCAGGACGCGAAGATCACATTGTCGGAGGAACGGGCAGGATGCGGTATCGCGATCGAACCCATGCCGGGAAGGAGTTGGCGCAGCGACTGGAGTCGTTTTCCGGACGGGAGGAAGGGATCGTCCTCGCCCTGCCGCGCGGCGGGGTTCCGGTGGCCTATGAGGTGGCGACGGCACTCGATCTGCCGCTGGATGTGTTCCTGGTCCGCAAGCTGGGCGTGCCCGGCCACGAAGAACTCGCTTTCGGGGCCATTGCCTCGGGCGGGGGCCGCGTGCTCAACGAACGGATCGTGCAGACGCTGGGGCTGACCGAGGAGGTTATCGAGCGGGTGACCGCGGCGGAGACAACCGAACTCGAGCGCCGGGCGCACGCCTACCGCGGCGAACGCGCGCCACCCGAAGTGACGGGGAAGACGGCCATCCTCGTCGACGACGGTCTGGCGACCGGCGCGACCATGCGGGCCGCGGTGCAGGCGCTGCGTGCGCTGGATGCGGGGGAGGTGGTGGTCGCGGTCCCCACCGCCGCGCCCGACGCGGTGGCGGCGCTGGAGCAGGAAGCGGATCGCGTCGTGGCTGTCCAGGCGCCCGAAGGTTTTGGCGGTGTCGGGGCCTGGTACGAGGATTTCCGCCAGACGCCCGACGAGGAGGTTGTACGGCTCCTGGCCGCGGCAGGCGACGAAACGGCGACACGGAATGAGGAGGCCGACCGATGACCCGCATCGACGAAGCCCGCTCCCTGACCGTCCGGATTCCGGCGGGACGCGAAGCGTTCGAAGGGGACCTGGCGCTGCCCGCGGATCCCGCGGGGATGGTGATCTTCGCCCACGGCAGCGGCAGCAGCCGATTCAGCCGCCGCAACCGCAAGGTGGCCGAAGCGCTGCAGGCGGCCGGGTTCGCGACGCTGCTTCTGGACCTTCTGACGCCTGAGGAGGAAGCGGTGGACCAGGGGACCCGGCAGTTCCGATTCGACATTCCGCGGCTCGGACGCCGGGTGGTCCAGGCGACCGACTGGTGCCGCGACCAGGACGAGACGGAGCGGCTGCCGGTGGGCTATTTCGGCGCAAGCACCGGTGCGGCCGCCGCCCTCGTCGCGGCGGCAGAGCGGTCGGACGTCGCCGCTGTCGTCAGTCGCGGCGGGCGACCGGATCTGGCCGACGAGTCCCTGCCCGCGGTGCAGGCGCCCACGCTGTTGATTGTCGGGGGGCGCGACACGCCCGTCATCGGGATGAACCGGGAAGCCATGGCGCGGATGAGCGCGGAGGTGGACCTCCGCCTCGTCAGCGGGGCGACCCACCTCTTCGAAGAGGCGGGGGCCCTGGCGGAAGTGACCGGCCTGGCCATGGCGTGGTTTCAGCGCCACCTGTCCCCCGATGCGGGCGAAAGGTGACGCGCCGGTTCGCGCCCGGTGCGATGGAGGCGTCACCCGATCGGAATCCATGGTTGTTATGCAAGGGCGGCGGATGGTCTGCCGCCCGGAACCGGCGCACGGCGACTCGCCTGCGCTTCACGAACGCGAAGGAGATGGCAGGATGAGCAGCATGACCGAGGAACGTATCGGCGTCGCCGCGGGAACGGTGTATGAAATCCTGAAGCAGAACGGGGCGGCGACAGAGTCGGAGATCGTGGCCGAAGCGGCCGGTCTCGACGAGCCGCTGGCGTACCAGGGCCTGGGCTGGCTCGCGCGGGAAGGCAAGGTGGAACTGCGCGAAGAGTCGGAAGACCGCCGGACCTATGTCCTGCTGGAGCAATCCGGCGAAATGGAGTAAGAGCCTATCCCGATAGGCCGTTCTCTCTTCGCCCGGCTGCGAAGGACCGGACTCGGCGTCGGACTGCATCGACGAACTCCAGAGAGTTCGCCTGCTTCGTCCTCCTTGATCCGGCCCTTCTCGCTCGGGCTCGGGACCACGAGAGCCTATCGGGATAGACTCTAAG
>CAZKKD010000485.1:0-3020 GCA_964553265.1 uncultured Planctomycetales bacterium
TCCTGGACCACGATCTCGTTGAACATCATGCCGCCGCCCCACATGCCGCCGCCGAGGCTGAGCTTGCGCTCGAAGAGGGCGACCTTCTTGCCGCCGCGGGCGAGGTAGTAGCCGGCCACCAGGCCCGACGGCCCGCCGCCGACGATGGCGACGTCGAGCTCGATGTGGTCGCGCAGCTTGCGGAAGTACCGGTCGAGGATGGCGGCGGTGATGCCGACCTCATTCAACTCCTTCATCGGATTTCGCTTTCTCTGCTGGTGCCTGCTGTACCTGTCCCGCATCGGGGACGTCCAAATCCGCAATGGTGGTGCGCTGGAAGACGGTGCGCATCGCGTCGGCCGCCTCGGCCCAGACCCGGCGGGTCGGGCAGCCGTCTTCGCGGGCGCAGGCCTCCGACCCGAGGCAGGGGACGGGGACCAGGGGCCCGTCGGTCGCCTCCAGGATCTGCGCGACCGTCAGCCGATCCGGCGGCACTGCGAGGGTGAAGCCGCCGTGCCGGCCGCGGTGGCTCTGCACCAGGCCGGCTTCGCGCAGGGGCGTCAGAATCTGTTCGATGTAGTCGGGCGTGATGTCCTCGCTCTCGGCGATGGCCTGCTTGCTGATCGGCTCCCCCGCGGGTTGCGCCGCCAGAAAGCAGAGGATGCGTGTTGCGTACCGGCCGCGCGTGGAGAGGGTCAGCATACGCCCGTCCTCAAACGTGAGTAATTCGGTAACGTATTCTAGCCGTCCCCTCCCGGTTGGCAACGGAAATCCGGAAAACTCTCCGCCGCAGCCCCGCAGCGTTCGTCACGCGGGACGCTTGCGTGTGCATGCAGGCTTTGGGCGGGATTTAGGACGATGCGACCCAGATGGGGCTGGACCAGGCCATCTCCTCGTCGTCCTGGACGACCTTGAGGACGTACCAGGTGCTTTCACCCGGGGGCGTGGGGTCGCTCCAGTCGATGGATGTGTCTGTCCCGCCGTTCGTTACGGTATGGGCGACTTCGCCGTTGCGGATGATCTCGATCCGGGCCAGCGGCCCGCAGGCGTGAACGGTCGCGTGCAGGCGGGCGGCCTCGGCCGCGCCGTCTTCGCCCATTGGGATCCCGGAGACGGAGACGTCGAGCAGGATGCGCGCGCCGGTGGTGGCGTAAATCTGGCGGTCGCGGAGCGCCTGAACGACGTGCTTGCGGTCCAGTGTGTCCAGGTACGCGCCGGTGGCGCCGCAGGGCCAGCGCAGGCCCGGGAAGAAGCCGCTGGAGGCCTCCGGGCGGGCGCGGTTGTCGGTGGAGAATCCGCAGCGCGCATCGTGCACGTCGCCCCCGCCGGTGAAGCCGATTCGTGCGCCGGCATTGAGGATCTCCCAGGCGAGTTCGTCGAAGACGCCCCAGACCGAGTAGATCTCCAGGTAGCGCTCGACCGCGGGGTCGTGCCGGTCATGGAACGGGCCGGTGTGGCAGGTGTGCGGCCCGGCCACGACGTCGGTCCGGCCGTGGAGCGCCTCGTAGACGGCGCCGAGGTCGCGCGTCGGGGCGTACATGCCCCGGTAGAGCGCCAGTCGGTCGCCGCTGGTGTGGATGTTGCGGTGCCCCTGTGCGCCGGCCCACTCGTACCCGTTGAGGGTGACAAAGCTGCCGGGGTCGTTGGTCGTGTTGTTGACGTCCTGCATCCAGGCCCACTCATTGTCGGAGAAGTAGCACACATGGTCGGCGCTGGCGGCGAAGTCGAGCGCCGCGACGTCGCGCGCGTGGGCCAGGAGCTCGTTGAAGCTGCCGTAGCCGTCGCTCATCGCGCAGTGCCCGTGGATCTCGCCCCAGTAGACAGGGGGGCGGGGGTCGTCCTCGGCGAGGATCTCCAGCGGGTTGCTGACGGCGAGGACGCGGCCCGTGTCCTCGTCGACCGCTTCGACACGGTGGACGCCCGGCGACAGCGGCGGAAGGTCAACGACAAAGCGGTGTGGATGCGTGAACGCGCCGTCCGGGCCCGGCAGCTCGGCCGGATCGTCGCCCACCACGCGCAGGCGCGCCCGCAGGCGGACGGGGTGCGGCGCCAGGTTGCGGTAGCGATCGGTAAGGATGCCGGTAAGGCGCAGCGGCTTGTCCTCGCGGCGGCGTCCCGGGACGAAGAGATGCAGCCGCTCTGGCGGGCCGGCGAGAATTTCGAGCTGGTGGCCATGTTCGTCGAGGGGCGGGACAAACGGGGCGCCTTCCTGCACCGCCGCGCCCACGGTCAGCGGCGCGATGGGGGAGTACCAGTACCGGCGCTCGACCCCCACCCGGACGCCGGCCGGCAGCCACATGGTGGCGGTCCGGTACCGCAGGCGGACGCGCCCCTCGGGCGGCAGCCCCTCGGGAAGCCGGTAATGAATGTCCCGCTTTTCGTGGCTTTCCGGCGCTGGTTCCGAGCCGATCAGCTCCACGGGCGATGTGCTCTCGATGACCACGCACGCGCCGTCCGAGTCCGGGTCGTCTCCCTGTGGCGGGGAGAGGAAGAAGGGGCAGCCGAAGCGCAGGCGCGCGCCCGCCGGAAGCCCTTCCGCACCGCAGACATAGGTGAGCTCGAACTCCGTCGGCTCGCCGGCCGGGACACGCGAAGGCGACAGCGTGGTCCGGCCCACGTCACGGCGGCGGATGCCGAAGAACTGCGTTTCGACCGCGTCCCGGTCGCCGGAGGGCTCGGCCCCGGTGTCTTCGGTGATGAGGAGCAGGCTCTCGCGCGCTTCCTCAATCCCGACACCGGTGATCCGGATCTGCCCGAAGCGGCCGTGATCGCGGACGAGCTCGGTCGCAACGCCGAAATCGAGCCAACGGCGGCCGTCGGGGAGCGTTGCGCCCTTCGCCTGGACGGCCAGGGCGAGGTCGTCGAAGCGGAGTGCGGGGGCCTTCGCGGCGGTCAGGAGCCAGACGCGCCGGGGTGGCGCCGGGTCGCCGGCGGAGCGGATGTCCTGGTAGACGACGTCGAGCGTGTCGGCGCCGGGGTAGGCAGCCGCATCGATCCGGGGGTAGATCGTCCCGGAGCAAGGGGCAGACGGCATCCTGAGG